>JACQKI010000003.1 GCA_016204645.1 Candidatus Kerfeldbacteria bacterium | reverse complement strand
GCTTGGCCTACCCGGCTCGCTACGATGAGGTCATCAGCGTCGGTGCTACGCGCTTTGACGACGCCCGCGCGCCGTACTCGAACTACGGCAGTGGTCTCGACCTGGTTGCGCCGGGTGGCGACTTGGATGTTGATCAGAACGGCGACGGCCAGCCGGACGGCATCCTCCAGCAAACCTGCACGTCTCCGGCCTGCAGCAGTTTTAACGAGTACTACTACGAAGGCACGTCGCAGGCCGCCCCGCACGTCTCAGCCGCGGCCGCCCTGCTGCTGGCTGCCGGCATTCCGTCCGGCAACATCCGGGCCGTCATCGAAGGCTCGGTTACGGATCTGGGAGCAGCTGGCTACGATACGACCTTCGGCTGGGGTCGGCTGAACGTCAGCCGGGCCCTGTCGATCGGTCTGAACGATACGGTCGCGCCGTCCGGCACCGTCATCATCAGCAGTGACGCGACCTACACAAACTCGACGAACGTTTCGCTGACGTTGAGCGCCAGCGATCAAGAGTCAAACGTCTCGGCCATGTCGTTCTCGAACGATGGGTCAACGTTTTTGGCCTGGGAGCCGTACGCGACGATTCGCAGCGGCTGGGACCTGACTGCGGCCGGGGGATCGGAAGCCGAGGGCGTCCGTCGGGTGTACGCTCGTTTTCGCGACGCGGCTGGCAACGTTTCGGCCGCCAGCACCGATGACGTGATTGCCGACTACACCCAGCCGACAAAACCCGCACTGACGGTCCGGGCGGCCGCTCCCTTTGATCAAGTTCAGATCGTTTCCGGTGTATCGACCTCGGTCAAATCTTTGACCGCCATCTGGACGGCCGCCAGCGACGGGCTGAGCGGTTTGGCCGGCTACCGGATCGCTCTGTCTCCGCAAGCCGACGCCGACCTCAGCACCCAAAGCCTGACCCAGTCGCAAACGTACACGACCGCGGCGCTGGATTCGTCCCGCACGTTGTTCCTGCACCTAGCGGCGTACGATCAGGCGGGCAACGCGTCAGCTACGGTGTCGTTCGTGTACGTTTTTCAGCAGCTCCGGGTGGCGGCCGGCACAGCCGGACGGCAAGGAACCGTGGCAGTGGTTCAAACCAGCGGTAAGGTCGATCAGCGGGTTACGCCATTCGGCGCCCAATCGGTCAACGGCATCAGCGTTACCTCCCTGACCTACGTCAACGGTCAGCCTGACTACCTGGCCGTAGTTGCGCGGCAGCGGGCGCGAACTGTGAAAATCATTGCTCCCAACGGCAAGGAAGTCGTCTCCTTTTCGCCCTACGGTCGAACCGTAGCTGGCGGCGTAAATCTTGCCGGTGCCGACCTCGATGGCGACGGACGTTCAGAGTTGCTGGTCGCACCTCGGGCAGGCCGGTTGCCGGTCCGTGTTTTTTCAGTCGAAGGTAAGCTGATTCGCGAGATGTACCCGTTCGGTCGAACCTACAGCGGCGGAGTATCGGTCGCGGTGGCCGGAGAAGCCACAGAACCGTCTATCGTCGTAGGCCGACTGACCGGTACGCCGACGGTCAGAATCTTGTCAAAGCGCGGCGCCTACGTGCGTCAATTTTCAGCTTTCCCGAAAAGTGGAACACACGGCGTGAACGTGGCCGCCGGAGACGTCAATGGCGACGGCCGAGACGAGGTAGTGGTTGCGCGGGCTACCGGTAATGCCGAGGTGCGCGTCTACTCTTTGCAGAAAAAGCAGCTTAAGAAATTTTCAGTTTTTTCAAAGTCATTTAACCGCGGACTCGGGATCGCCACCGGCGACTACGATGGCGACGGCCGACAGGAAATATTGACTGTGCCGGCCAACGGTGCCGCCCAGGTGCAGCTGCACGCGTTTTCCGGAAAGCTGGTTAAACGTTTCTTCGCCCTGCCCAAGAGCTTTCGGAGCGGCGCTTCACTTGCCGGGGTACAATGAAAGACCTGCTGCAGGGTTTGTACACCACCGCCCGGTCGCCGCGGAGCGGTCTGCAGTTGCCGGTGGTCCGCCAGTTCATCAAATTTTCGATGGTCGGGGTAGTCAATACCCTGACCAGCTCAAGTGTGTACCTCGTGGCTACCCGGCCGCTCGGCTTGGACCCGCTGGTCGGCAACGCCATCGCTTTTGCTGCGGCCGTGACCGTCAGCTTCAGCCTCAATAAGCTGTGGACGTTCCGCGACCGGTCCCGAGCTCTGCGCCGGCAGTACTCCCTGTTCTTTCTGATCAGCGGCGTTGGATTTTTGTGTTCAGAAACGATCATCTTCGTGCTGCATACCTGGCTCGGTTTCCACGACTTACTGGCCTTCGGTACGGCGGTCGTGGTCGTACTGTTTTGGAACTTCGGAGCCAACCGGGCTTGGACCTTCGGCCAACCGACCGTTGCGCCGGACGGCTGAAAATCGTATACTGGTGGCATGGCGAAGGGTGCCCCAGCCGCGGCTGTATCCGACCAGGTGCCTTCGCTCTCGATCGTTATACCAGCCCACAACGAAGCGCGTCGGATCGGCCCGGTGCTCGAGCAGTACGCGACTTTCTTCGGCCGCCGAGCCGAGCTACTGGTGGTCCTCAACGGCTGCACTGATTTGACGGTTGACGTAGTTCGCCAGGCACAGCAACGATTTCCGGATACGATTGTGCTGATCGAGGTGGCTGAGCCGATTGGCAAAGGTGGAGCCATTCGTCGAGGATTTTTACAGGCCCGCGGCTCGTCGATCGGCTTCGTCGATGCTGACGGTTCGACCGCGCCGGCTGAGTTTCAACGGCTGCTCAAACTACTGGATACGGCCGACGGCGTGATCGGCTCGCGGTGGATGCCGGGAGCGTCCGTCTTCAATCGGACCTCGCGATTGCGCCGGGTGACCAGCGTTGGATTCGTGATGGTGACCAAGGTTTTGTTCCACTTGCCGTACCATGACACCCAGTGCGGCGCCAAGTGGTTTCGACGGGCCGTCATCACTGCCATTAATCAACGCCTCCACATGCACGATATGACCTTTGACGTTGAACTGCTGCTGCTGGCTCGGGCCGGGGGTTACCGCATCCGCGAAGCCCCGACCGTTTGGACCGATCAGTCGAGTCCGGTGCTGGTCGGCACTCCCTGGCGGTTGGTTCGCACCAGCCTGGCGATGCTGGGCTCACTCCTGAAACTCTACGCTCGCGCCCGACGCGAGCACCTCGTATGAAAAAAGAGAAACCTATCTTTGAGCGTAAAAATATCCTGGTGACCGGCGGTGCCGGCTTCGTCGGATCGCACCTGTGCGACGAGCTGATCAAGCACCACAAGGTCATCTGCGTGGACAGTTTCATCACCGGCGCCGAAGAGAACATCAACCACCTGCTCAAGCACCCTGACTTTGAATTCATACGGCACGACCTCTCGATGCCGCTCGACCTAGCCGTCCTGCCGGAATTGCGCCCCTTTAAGGTGGCTTTCCAGGGGGTCCAGGAAGTCTACAACCTCGCCTGCCCGACCTCACCGAAAGATTACAATGCCGCTCCGATTGAGACGCTGCTAGCGAACAGCTTTGGGACCAAGCACGCGCTCGACATTGCAGTCAAGTACCAAGCAAAGTTTTTACACGTCTCGACATCAGCCATCTACGGAGAACCGCTTGAAGACACGCCGTTTCCAGAAAATTACTGGGGCTACGTCGATCCGATCGGGCCGCGCTCAGCCTACAACGAAGGCAAGCGGTTTGCCGAGAGCCTGGTCGTCAACTACCGCAAACGCTCTCACCTTGACGCCAAAATCGTTCGCATGTTCAATACCTTCGGCCCGCGCATGCGCCTGACCGATGGCCGGATGATTCCGGACTTCGTCAAGAGCGCGATGGCCAACCAGCCGTTGGTCATCTACGGGACCCCGGATGATCGCAGCACGTACTGTTACATTTCAGACATGGTCGAGGGCTTGCTGCGGTTGATGCAGTCGTCGGAGGTCGGCCCGGTCAACCTCGGCAATCCGGAAACCCACCGCGTGGTTGAAGTCGCCGAGGCCATCATCAAGCTGACGAACTCGCGTTCGACCGTACGGTACGAGCCGCACCTGCCGTACACGGCCAGGCAGGGCGTTCCGAACATCCGCCTGGCCAAGGAGAAATTGGGGTGGTTCCCGGTGGTGCCGCTGGCCGACGGATTGCAGCGGACCGTTGACTACATGCGGGGCTCGCGGGCGCTGACCCTCGAATCCATCCACCCCAACGTCTGATAGAGTATTCACTAGCCGAGGATTTGACCGTATGCGCAAGTCAGTTGCAGCCAAACGTTTCGTAATCACGTCGGAGTCCGTCACCGAAGGGCATCCTGATAAGGTGTGCGACCGGATTTCCGACGCCATTCTGGATGCGGTGCTGGAAAAGGACCCAGCCGGCCGGGTAGCCATCGAGACGCTGGTAGCCACCGGCTTGGTGGTGGTGGCCGGCCAGCTGACGACCAAGACTTACGTCGACATCCCCAAGGTGGTGCGTCGGACCATCCGGGACATCGGCTACGACAACCACCACTATGGGTTTCACTGGGAGGATTGCGGCGTGATGGTGTCAATCGACGAGCAGAGTCCGGACATTGCCATCGGCGTTGACGAGAGCAAGAGCCACGAGCAGGGCGCCGGCGATCAGGGAATCATGTTCGGCTACGCTACTAACGAGACTAAAGAGCTGATGCCCCTGCCGATCGTCTTGAGTCACAAGCTGGCTCGGCGTCTGGCTGAAGTTCGCAAAAGGAAAAAGCTGCCGTACCTGCGACCGGACGGCAAGACCGAAGTCGCGGTCGAGTACGTCAATGGCAAGCCGAAGCGCTTGACGACCGTGGTGATCGCTGCCCAGCACGACCCCGACGTCAGCGAGGAGCAGGTTCGAAACGACCTGATGCGCTTGGTGGTCAAGCCAATCTGCCGTCAGTGGCTCGATCGCCGCACGCGCTACTATATCAATGCCACTGGTCGTTTCGTCAAGGGTGGGCCGCCGGCTGACACCGGCTTAACCGGCCGCAAAATTATTGTCGATACCTACGGCGGTTTCAGTCGTCACGGCGGGGGTTGCTTCTCTGGCAAAGACCCGTCCAAGGTCGACCGGTCCGGCGCCTACGCGGCCCGCTACGTGGCCAAGAATTTGGTGGCCGCCGGCCTGGCCGACCGCTGCGAAGTACAAGTCGCATACGTCATCGGAGTGGCTGAGCCGATCAGCATTATGGTCGAAACGTTCGGCACCAGCCGGTACTCGCCCGAGCAGCTTGAGCGCATGGTTCGTGAGCACTTTGATCTACGTCCGGCTGCCATTATCCGGCACCTCAAGCTGCGTCGTCCGATTTACCAGACTACCGCAGCCTACGGCCACTTCGGCCGGCACGAACGATCGTTTACCTGGGAACAGGCTGATAAGGCCCAGCAGATTCGCCGGGCAGCTCGGCGGGTTTGACCATGCCCCGGCCAACCAGGCAGCTGAAGCGTCCGTCGCGCACCGTCGCTATCGTCGGTCTCGGCTACGTCGGATTACCGTTGGCATGCTTGGCGTCGGAAAAAGGCTGGCGCGTGTTCGGGGTAGCTAAAGATCAGAAAAAGATCGACCAAATTAACGCTGGCCGCAGCCCGGTGCGTGAACCAGGGCTGGATCGCTGGCTGAAGCGCGTGTCGATTACGGCGACCACAGATTTTTCCGTGATTCGCAAAGCCTCGGTGGTGGTCATCTGCGTTCCGACGCCGGTCGATGAGCAGTACAACCCCGACCTCGGTCCGGTGATTGACGCCAGTCAACAGATCGGCCGGCACCTGCGGCGCGGCCAGCTCGTCATCCTGGAGTCGACGGTTAATCCCGGTGTCTGCGAAGAGGTGGTCCGTCCGATTCTGGAACATGGGCGTCGCCGGGCTGGCCGTGATTTCTTCTTGGCGCACTGCCCTGAGCGAATCGATCCGGGTAACCGTCGCTGGACTGTCCGCAACATCGCGCGGGTAGTCGGAGCGACCGACCCGGTCGGCTTGCGCCGAGCCGCGGCATTTTACCAGAGCATTATTGAGGCGCCGATTCGACCGATGTCGTCCATTCGCGAGGCCGAGGCGGTAAAAATTCTGGAGAACTCATTTCGTGATGTCAACATTGCCTTCGTCAACGAAATCGCCCAGTCGTTCGCCCGACTGGATATCGACACGCTCGAAGTCATTGCCGGGGCATCGACCAAGCCGTTCGCGTTCTTAGCGCACTACCCTTCGGCTGGCGTCGGCGGCCACTGCATCCCCGTCGACCCGTACTACTTGATTGAACGGGCGAAAAAAAGCGGATTCAACCATCAGTTTTTGAAGTTAGCGCGCGAAATTAACAACAACATGCCGGCCTACACCGTCGATTTGCTCGTCCGGGCGCTGAACGAACGACGGAGGGCGATCAGTGACGTCCGGGTCGGCGTCCTCGGCATTTCGTACAAGGCGAACGTGGCCGACACCCGCGAAAGTCCGACCTACCACGTCTTGAAACTTCTGAAGGATGAGTACCGCGCTAGCTACGAAGTTTTCGATCCGCACGTGCTCGGTGAATCATCGGTCACGTCGCTCGAGGAACTGCTGTCT
>JACQKI010000023.1 GCA_016204645.1 Candidatus Kerfeldbacteria bacterium | reverse complement strand
ATCCTGTCCCGACCAACACCGCGTTCGTCTCGGCCGACAACGGCGGAACCTACGATCCAATCAGCAAATCCATCACCTGGAACCTGGGCACGCAGGTTCCGGGCAGCAGCGGAAAAGTTTCGTACGTGGCGACGGTTGCCAAACCGATCGCAAACGGCACGGTGATTATCAACGTCGTCACGATCGATTCGAACGAAACCGATCCGCTTGCCACGTCGGCGATCACGACCGCTACCTCGGCACCGAAACTGTCGATGACGAAGAGCGTCAACGTGTCAACGTTCGTCAACCCCGGCGCGGTCATCACCTACACCGTGACCGTTACCAACGCCGCCGACGGAACCGACGCCGCGCGAAACCTTGTCCTGACCGATACGCTGCCCAGCGGTTTCACGTTTGCGATTGACGGCACCTCGACGAAGTCGTTCGCGCTCGGCAACCTGTCGCCCGGCCAGTTCGCCACGGTTACGTACGTGGTAAACGTCAGCAATGCGCAAGCCGCCGGCACCTATGAAAACTTGGCCAAGGCCAAAGCCGACAACGCCACCGAGCTGACCGCTACGGCGCCGGTTGAAGTCCGGGTACCGGTCGTCCTCAGCTCGGTCTCGCCCGAATTGACGATCACCAAAACGGTTGATCAAAAAACCGCCAAGCCAGGCGATGTCCTTACGTTCAAGGTTACCGTCAAGAATGTAGGCGACGGCGACGCGCACAACGTGATCGTGACGGACACGCTGCCGAAAGACCTGTCCTTCGTCCACGGAATCGGTCGCACGCAGACCTGGAAAATTGGAACGCTACAGTCGGGTCGCAGCCGCGTGATCAACGTAGACGTCCGCGTCGAGTCCGATGCTAAGGCACAAGACTACGTCAACGTCGCCGTCCTGTCGGCTGATGACTTGCCGTCGAAAGAGGCCCGCGCAACGGTGACGATCAAGATCCCGAGGGTGCTCGGTTTGGCAACCACGGGCGCCGGCCGACTCGACCTACTGATTGCCGCGCTCGGCGCCTGCTTAGTCGGCCTCGGCCTGGTCGGCCTGCGTCTTGGCCGTGAACAGCCCCAGCGACGGTAGGTTTGCAATTGACCGTAGATCTGGTAGGCTTACCGTGTACAACTGTGACTAAGGTTAACTAATTTTCATGGAGGAAATCGCCCTATGAAGCGAACTCTCATCCGAGCCACCACCGCAGCCGCGCTCATCGCCTCGCTCGGCCTGGCGGTAGCGGCTCGAGCTCAGGAAGTCGTCGGGCCGAGCCCGGAGCAGCCCGTGGCGCTGACCAAGCCGGTGCTCGAAGTCACAAAAACGGTCGACGTTTCGACGGCCCAACCCGGTGACGTCGTGACCTACACGGTGACCGTAAAAAACGCTGGCGACGGAGCGGCCATGAGCCTCAAGCTGGCCGACGTCTTGCCGGTCGGGTTCGAAGTTACAACTAACGGGAAAAATACCTACGACTACACGTTCCTCGGTAATCTTGAGCCCGGTAAATCAGTTTTAACATCATACTCGGCTCGGATCGGCGGCAGCATCGCTGCCAACGGCCAGTACACCAACGTGGCGACCGTTACCGCCGCCAACCACGACCCGGTCACGGTTCGCTCCACCATCACAGTCAGCATTCCGGTGGTGCAAGGAGCGACCACTGACCAGAATAATGCTGAGCTGGTTGAAGAGCAGCCGATCGACGACGGTCAGGTCCTCGGCTTGGCCGCGACAGGCATCGGTCAGCTCGACGTCTTCCTGGCACTGCTCGGTACTGGCATGGTCGGCGCTGGCCTGTTCGGCCTGCGACGCGCCCGCCGAGCCTAAGCGTCTCCAGCGTTTTCAATATGGCGCAGCGCAACGGAACACGCTCGCCCCGTTCGGCGAGCGCCGTCCGTTCGCGTCGCGGCAACTGGTGGTGGCGTCGCCGTCCCCGAACCCGACTGTTCCTTTCGCTGACATCGCTCCTCGTCGGCTTCACCATCCTCCTGATCCCGTTTGCGCCGTGGATCCTGTACCGTGTTTTTCCACCGGAACTGAACTCTCCGTACCAAACTAAGTTGGCTGGGACGAGCCTCCTGCCCAACGTTCCGGACGCCGCTAAACCGCTGCCGCGTGATAACCGTCTGGTAATTCCGAAAATCGGCGTTGACGTCGAAGTAGTCGAAGGTCAAGACGAACGCGCGCTCTGGCGAGGAATCTGGCACCTGCCGCAAACCTCGAGCCCGGAGCGCGGCGGCAACACCGTCCTGACCGGCCACCGTTTCCAGTACCTGGCCGGCCCGCGGACTCTCTACCTGCTCGACCAGTTGGTCGAAGGCGACCTGATTATCGTGTACTGGCAGGGCGCGGAGTACGATTACCGCGTCTTCGGCCGTCGAGTGGTGAACCCCGACGCCGTCGAAATTCTCGACAATACGCCCCGTCCGCAACTCACCATCTTCACCTGCACACCCGTTTTTTCAACCAAGCAGCGACTCGTCCTATTTGCAGAACCAATCACCACCTGATTGACCATCGCTTAAACCTCTAAAGCTGTAATCCCATATGCGCACCCACCTGTCCGGAGCGTTGCTCTCGCTCATCATGGTGCTCGGCCTGACCGCCGGCGTTCGAGCGATTGGCCCGGTCACCAGCCTGACCATTGCTCCCACCGCGGCGACCGTCCAAGCCGGTACCGCGCAACCCTTCACCGTCGTCGGACACGATGCCTCAGGCACGACTGTTGACTTGTCGGCCAACGCCGTGCTGGTAAGTACCGATCCGACCGGATCGGTTGCCGCCAACCGGTACACAGCCGGTCGGGCCGGTACGTGGCGCATCACCGCCAGCTACAACAACCTGACGGCGACTGCCGCAGTCACCGTCACCCCCGGACCGGTTGTCGATCTCACGGTCAACCCAAACTCAGATCCTGAGTACGTGCCGAACGGGGCATCACGCGTGTTCACGGCTGAGGCGTTCGACGCGTTCGATAACAAGGTTTCGGGGGGGACTGTCCAGTGGCGCGTCGAAGGCGGCATCGGAACTATCGTGGGGACAGCCGAACGTACTGCTCGATTCACGCCCACCCGTGAAGGTACCGGACGAGTAGTCGCCCTGAGCGGGACGACCATGGACAGCGTTGAGGTACGAGTTACGAAAGCCGCCACGGCAAACGTCAACGCCGTCATCACCGGCCCGAACACCAACGCGCCCGGTACCACCGGCACCGACGCCGCTGCCGGTAACAACGCTAACGTTTCGGACGTCAACGCTTCGATTCAACCAGCCGAACCAGCTGCTGAAAGCACGAGCTGTCGGCCTTGGCCAAAACCGGCTTGGATCTGGCTGTTCTTGGGCTACCTGGTCCTGCTGGTGTTCAGCCTGTACCCAATCCGAACCTCGCGGCCGGTGTGGTGGTGGATCGGACCGCTCATCCTGACCATCGCGGCCCTGTGGGTCTACTTCCAGTACCGCTGCTACCCGGTCTACCCGGCCCTGCCCTACCTGATCCTGTTGACCGCCATAGGTGCAACCTCGTGGTACAACTGGCAGCGGTCAAGCCCGCAGCCAAAACCGTAACGCCTGGATTCGGCTCGAACGCCCGCTCCCACGATGGGAGCGGGCTTGTGCTATACTGTCTCGGTGGAACTGCCGAAAATCCTGATCATCCCGTTGATAGCCGGCATGCTGGCCCAGTTAGCCAAAGTCGTGGTCGAGGCCGCCCGCACCGGATCAATCGACCTCCGCATCCTCAACACCTACGGCGGCATGCCGTCATCGCACACGGCCTTAGTCACGTCGCTGAGCGCGACGGTCGGCATTGTTGAAGGCCTCTACTCCCCGGCCTTTGCCATTACCGCTGTTTTCTCGTTCATTACCATTCGCGATGCCATTGGCATTCGCATGTACCTCGGCGAACATGCCAGAATTCTTAACCGTCTGGTGGGCGAGTTGCCAGCCAAACAAAAACCAAAATTTCCCAAGCACATTATCGAACGGATCGGCCACACCACCATGGAAGCGGTGGTCGGTGCGCTGCTCGGTCTCGCGACCACTCTGATCCTCTGGCTAGCTTTGCCTTAGCGCTGACAACCTGGGCAGTAATGCGTCCCACGTTGGGCCAGGACCGTCTTGACGATCGTAGCACCACAGCGCCTGCAGGCAAAACCATTGCGTCCGTAGACACGCAAGAATTTATGCATGCTACCCTTTTGACCACTGGCCGTTAGGTAATCCGAGGCCGAGGTTCCGTGGTGTTTGATGGAAAGCTGCATGACGTGTCGAATCCCGCGGTACAGCGACCGGCGTTCAGGTACGGTCAACGTCCGAATCCGACGGGCCGGGCGAATCTTGGCGTAGTGGCACGCTTCATCCGCATAGATATTGCCCACGCCCGCGATCACGTGTTGGTCCATGATTGCGGATTTTACGCGTTTGGCGCGGTGACGTTTTAGCAAACCGGAAAATAACTCAAACGCAAAATCATCAGCCAGCGGTTCCGGCCCATAGCCCTGACTCTCCAGCCAGGGCTCCAGTTCATCCGTTTTGACCAAACGGACAAATCCAAACCGCCGCTGGTCGTTGAAGAACAAGACACCCTTGGTCGTTGCAAACATAACATGCGAGTAT
>JACQKI010000026.1 GCA_016204645.1 Candidatus Kerfeldbacteria bacterium | reverse complement strand
GGTGGTCTTCAACCACCAGGAGGCGGCCGGTTTGCCGCGCCGCTTTTCTGAGCGTGACCGAGTCAACCGGTTTGATGCTGTACAGGTCGATCACCCGGACTGAAACGTTGCGTTTTTTCAGAATCTCAGCCGCCCGCAGTGCCTGATGGAGCGTGATACCGGCACCGACGATAGTGGCTTGATCCTGTGTGCTGGTTCGAAGCACCGAGCTGCCGCCGATAGTGAAGCGGGTCGTTGGTTGGTAGAGGACCGGTGTGACCGCGCGCGTAGCCCGGAGGTAGACAATGCCCTCAGCCCGCAGCGCTCGTTCCAAGAGTTTTTCCATGGCCACAGCGTCAGCCGGATAGAGTACGATTGAATCCTGGAGCGTTCGAAACATGGCAATGTCTTCAAGCCCCATCTGTGAAGCTCCGTCTTCGCCGATGTGTACTCCGGCGTGGGTGCCGACAAAAACTTGGTGCGTGCCGGCATACTGCGTCATGCGCAGCTGATCAAAGGCGCGGGTGAAAAAAGCGGCAAAGGTTGAAGCCACTGGCAGCAGCCCACGGGTGGCTAACCCCAGTGCCGCGCCGACCATGTTTTGCTCAGCGATAAAACACTGGATGAAGCGGCGGGGAAACGTCTGCTCGAAGAGTTCAGTCATGGTCGAATTCTTGACTTCGCCGTCAAGGACTACCAAATTTGGCCAGGCCCGTCCCAGGCGGACCAGCCCCTGGCCGAAAGCTTTTCGGGTGGCGACCTCGTCCCCTGGCTGATATTTGATCAGACTTAGTTTTTTCACCCCCGGACGCTTGGGCTGGTGAGCTAACGGTGGAGTGACCACGCCTTTCAAATTGGCGTTGACTGGCCCAAGCTCATGGAGGGCTCGACGCAATTCTTCTTGACCGAGGGCTTTTCCGTGCCATCCCTCTTTATTTTCCAGGAATGAGATTCCCTTGCCTTTGAACGTCCGGGCGATGATCATGGTTGGACGACCTTTGGTTTGGGCGGCCTCTCGGTACGCTTTTATGATATCCGCGATTCGGTGTCCGTCGACGATTTTCGTCTGCCAGCCAAAACTGCTCAGACGTTTAGCGTACGTCCGCACGTCGTGCTGCAACATCGTCGGCCCGCTCTGCCCGAGTCGATTGACGTCGAGGGTTGCCGTCAGGTTGTCGAGCTGACGGAAAGCGGCCAGCTGAATGGCTTCCCAGACGGAGCCCTCAGCCATTTCACTGTCACCGAGCAGGACGTACGTCCGGAACGGCCGGCGGTCGATCTTCGCGCTGAGGGCGACGCCGACCCCGATCGAAAGCCCTTGGCCAAGCGATCCAGTCGGCGCCTCGGTGTAGGGGAAAATCGGCATCGGATGTCCTTCCAGCCGACTTCCGAACCGCCGGTATTTGAGGAGCTGGCTAGCGGTAATTCGACCGGCGGCGGCGTACAGGGCGTAGAGCAGCGGTGAGGCGTGGCCTTTAGAAAAAATTAGGCGGTCGTTGTTCGGGTACTCCGGCCTTTTTAAATCGGCCCGGAACACTCCGCCGAACATGAGCGCGACCATCAGTTCAACGGCGGATAATGATGAAGTCGGGTGTCCGGAACCGGCGGCGGCGGTTGACTTCAGGATAAAGAAGCGGACCAAACGAGCGAGGTCCTGAAGATTCTCCGTTGAAGTTTCCGGTAATTGTCGTTTCATTCTTTTCAAGTATTGCACATTGTTCGTCGCTTAGCGAGCCAGGCGTTGAGTTTGGCGAGCGGCCAAGTGTTGATGACGCGCGATGCAGGAAAGCCCTGCCCCTGGAGTTCTCGAATGACGGGAATCGAGCTGAGCGAACCGGCGGCCAGGCCCTGTTCGCGAATCATGTTGCCGTGAATGTCAGAACCGAGGCTGATCAGGACATCGCTGTTGAGGATGGCAGCGATCAGGTCGCGGCCAAACGGGTTTCTGAGATTGAGTTCAAAAGCAACGCCCGACCCGGCGCAGAGACGCAGGAGCTCGCGGTACATGGCGAGTGGCGCCGGCGCAACGTAGCGAGTCGGGTGGCCAAGGATGTTGACCGGGCAGTGGGCGAAAAGATGTTGCAGCCGTCGGAGAGTTTCGTCCAGGCCCCACGCCGTTGAATTGCCATGTCGGGAGGCTATCACTACTGACAGTGAGCAGAGAGTTTCTTTGGTTACATCGACGTTGCCGGAAGCCAAGAGACTGGCTTCAACACCGGACAGAAGTAGCGGCCCGTTTGGTCCAGCCTCGTTGTTGACTCGATCAACTATACCTTTATGTTCTCTAACATGTTTTTCGGATGAAGTTGTTGGAGGTTCCGGAGCAATCGGGTTCGTGGCGTGATTGACGATGGCCAAGTACTCGTATTCACGTTTCGCCAGATAGGATCGCATTTCTTCGATCGCTCCTCGGCCACAGATCATCCCGTATTCAACCGGATCTCCTGATTGGTGATTATCGCAGACCGTATGCTGTGCGTGGGCATGGAGATCACCACGCACACGCCACCTGGTGGGTGGATGGATCATTCGCCATCCATACCCTTTTGAACGTACGGCGAGAGCAAGCCCAATCGTTCAGCTGCAAACAGCGCCATGGCATGGCTCCACAGAAGCGGTTTGACCCCAACCCAGGGCACGAGGTGGCAGCAGAAGAGCTGTTCAGGAATGAGGTAATCGTCGCCGAGTTTTTCAAACATCAAAGAGAAGTACCGTTCTGCCCTCTTTCTGTCGCCGAGCTCAGACCAGGCGATTGATAACCAAAAGGTGAGAATTGGCCAGGCGCCGGCCATTTCGTTGGTGTGGTTATGGCCATCACCGAGCGAACCCTCGTAGCGATCGGCCGGGTAGCGCCTGACGCCGCGATCGGTGAGGAGCTCGCCTTCAATACGCTCAAGCGTTTGACGGAGGTGGGCCGGGTCAAAACCGGCATTAAAGGGCCAGACTAGTCCGGCCAGTGAACCGTCGGGGGTCAGGTCGGGGCCGAGTGAACCGCCGAAATGACGCGGTATAATCTTAGCTCGTGTATCCCACGAGTAGTTGGCCAGAATGGTTTTCATTGTTTGGCTCGCTTGCCGATAGGAAGGTTCGTCAAGTAAGCGACCGGCCTGTTCCAAACCAACCGCGCAGGCCGCTAACGAGTAGGTCAGAATGCCCTCGTCCGGCTGGAGCCCGCGCTCCTCCCAGAGATCTTCAATTGGTATCGTGAAGTGGTCCTTGTCCCATATGCGGTTCAGCCCGTCGGCCAGGGCCTGCACGACCGACCGTTCGAGTTCGGTTAGCGGTTGCTTGGTTTTCTGGTGCTTGAAGGCGATGCTCCAGAGCAGCGTGCCGTTCTGGTCAGGCTGGAGGTAGTGCAGGAAAATCCGACCGTTGAGGTAGTAGTTTCTGAAGAGCAGTCCCTTGTGCAGCTCGTCTGGTGAGGTTTGTACGTCTTCAGCTCGATCCCAGAGCCATGCTAGGAAACGCTCGTATCGGTCTTCGCCGATCAGGAGCATGGCCGCGAGCGAAAATCCAACGTCGCGACCTGGCCAGACGTTCATGTAACTTGCGGCTTCTTTCGGGTAGTATGTTTGGTGTGTCGGTGCTGCAACGATGGCTCCATTAGGCATCGTGCTGTCATCGAGTACCCGTTTCGTCACAGCGATCAGCTTGTCTCGATCGAAGGCGTGCACGTTGTTTCACCCCCGCCTTCCCTTTACTGCATGACCCCCGAACTGTTCACGGAGTGCGGAAAGAATTTTTCCAGCGTACGTTGGGTTCTTTGCCGAGGCTTGACGGAATTGAAGCGCTTCAGCAATGACGGTGGCTTTGATCTTCATGGCTCGTGCGGTTTTCACTGTCCACTCGCCCTCGCCGGTGTGGGCCACCTGCCCAGTTACACCCGAAAGACCTTGGCCATGGAGTTCGAAGGCGCGGCGGAGCCAATCCATCAAGCGTGACTCGACGACGCTGCCACGATTGTAGACTTCCGCAACCTTGCTCACGTCGAGTTTGAAATCAGCCTGGCGGAGGATGGTGAATCCTTCGGCGATGGCTTGCATCAT
>JACQKI010000027.1 GCA_016204645.1 Candidatus Kerfeldbacteria bacterium | reverse complement strand
TGCCGGCCCTGGTTGACCGCGTACGAGCTGATCCGGAACGCGATGATCAACGCGATCACCGTTCCGAGCAACAGCACGGTCAGCATCCAGAGCCAACCCTTGTTCGACCGCTGCGTCTCCTTGCTGGCATACTGCCCGCGCTCCTCAATACCAGTGCTGCCACCCATGACTGTTTCCTCCTCTCCGAGTTGTTCGCCCGTGGATTGAGACCACGGAACACGAGCAGTGCCTTCCTTCCAGTAGCACAAAACGGCTGCATCTAACCACACGACCTAGATCCAGTCAAGCGCAACGTGCGTAATTCAGCGAGCGGCGAGCTAAACCGCCAAACCGCTAAGCCTCAAACCCCCCGAACCTCTAAACCTCCAAACCTCTGAATGCTACACTCCCTCCATGATCCCGTTAGAAAGCTGGCTGAAAGACAAGGTGGAGACTTACAATACAGTATACCTATGACAAGCGGACTTTCTAACGGGATGACCCTCGACGATCTGCTGAGCACGGTTGAGCGCGAACAGCTATCGATCGACCGCGACCTGCTCAAGCTGGCCTACGAAACCGCGGCCCAGGCGCACGCTGGCCAGCTGCGGCTGTCCGGCGAGCCGTACGTCAGCCACTCGCTGGCCGTGGCCGACAAGCTGGTCAAGCTCCACCTCGACCAAGACACCGTTATCGCCGGCTTGCTCCACGACGTTCCAGAAGACACGGCCGTCACCATTGAGCAGCTCCGCCACGACTTTGGCGACGGCGTAGCCAAGCTGGTTGCCGGGGTGACCAAGCTCGGTAAGCTGAAGTACCGCGGCTTGCAGCGCTACGTCGAAAACCTGCGCAAGATGTTCGTGGCCATGGCCGAGGACATCCGCGTCATCCTGATCAAGTTCGCCGACCGGTTGCACAACCTGGAAACGCTGCAGTACTTACCTGATCCGAATAAACGGCAGCGCATTGCGCGAGAATCGCTGGAAATCTACGCGCCGATCGCCAACCGCTTAGGCATCGGCGAAATTAAAGGCCAGCTCGAAGACCTGGCCTTTCCCTATCTGGAACCTGAGGCTTTTGCCGCCACCGAGCGAGTGTTTAAGCAGCGGCTGGGCGACATCGGCGATCTGTTGACCGAAACGCAAACCGCCTTGGAGCGTGAGCTCAAGGCGCGATCCGTGCCCGTGTTGGATATCCACGGCCGGCAGAAACACCTGTACTCGCTCTACCAGAAACTGCAGCGGCCGGAAATCGACGGCGACATCACCAAGGTCTACGACTTAGTGGCCTTGCGCTTGATCGTCCCGACCGTGGCCGACTGCTACGCGGCGCTGGGCGTGATCCACGGCCTGTGGCGGCCGCTGCCCGGCCGGATCAAGGATTACATTGCCCAGCCCAAACCGAACGGTTACCAGTCAATTCACACCACCATCTTCGGCCCGCGCAACCGTATCATCGAGCTACAGGTCCGCGACCAGGCCATGCACCAGGCGGCCGAGTACGGCGTGGCTGCGCACTGGCACTACGCCGAAGCCGGCAAGCCGAAGCGGGCGTCAGGCTCGCTCGACCGGACGCTCGGCTGGGTGCGTGAGCTGAGCCAGTGGCAACACGAACTCGAAGACGAGCAGCAGTATCTCGAAGCGCTCCGGGTCGACGTCTTCAGCAATCGAATTTTTTGCTTGACGCCGAAAGGCGATGTGATCGATCTGCCCGAACGCGCCACGGCCGTTGACTTCGCCTACGCCGTGCACACCGACCTGGGCCAGCGCATCATCGGCGCCCGCGTCAACGGTCAGTACGTCGACGTGCTGACCGAGCTGAGGAGCGGCGACGTGGTTGAGGTGGTGACCGACAAAAACCGGAAAGAGCCGAACCCAGACTGGCTGCCGCACGTTAAGACGCGACTGGCCCGCGAGCGCATTCGTAAAGCACAAAAAACAGAAGGCCAACGACTCGAGCGCGGCCAGGCGAATAACTGACTATTCCTTTGGCAACGCCTCGAGTTTTTGCACGACCTCCGTATTAGTCGGATCGAGCTGCTGAACCAGCTCGAACTCGCGCCGGGCCGTGGCTGTGTCCTGCTCCTGTTCGGCAATCAGACCGAGCTGCCAGTGGGCCAAGGCCATCGAAGCATCCAGGTTGACGACGTTCGTAAAGACCTCTTGAGCCTTGGTCGAATCGGTCCGGTCAACGTAACGCACACCGAGCTCGTACCACAGCGCGGGCGACTGCGGATTAGCCCGGGTTAACTCCTCGAGCGTCGTTAAGGCGCGATCTTTTTCACCCGCCAACTCGTCGACCAGGACCAGACCAAAGGCCGCGTCGATGTAGTTGGGAATCACGCGCCGCGCTTCCTCGAACGCGGCCCGGGCTTTGATGATCCGGCCGGTGATGTCGTTCTGGTCAGCGCCTTCCTGGCCTTGAAGTGCCGAGGCGGTCAAGTAGTAGGCCTGACCCAGGCTGACCAGCGTCCGCGGATTAGTCGGTTCCAGGGCGACCGCCCGCTCGTAGGCGCCGATTACCTGTTCGCCGGTGCTGCCGGTAATCGATCCGAGGTCTTTGTAGAGTTGGGCGACTGATTCAAGGATGCCCGGGTTGCGCGGGTCGCGGGCCACGGCCGTCTCGGCGTCGGCCGCCACGGCGTTGACCAAGGCTTGCGCCCGCCCGCCATCGCCCGATGACTGCTGTAACAGCAGCTGCAGCTCAACCAGCTGCTCTTGGGCCCGCAACAAATACGGCACGGGCAGGCTGGGATTGGCTTGGATCGTCCGATCCAGCAACTTCCGAACAGTGTCCAGCGACTCGGTTCGCTGCACTGCCTGCGTCACCCTGACCAAGCCGCGATCAGCCACCAGTACTCGTCCGGACCAGACCACGGTCACGGCCACGACCACCAGCAGCACGAACGAGGCAATAGTCGCCGCTAACCGGCTGCTCGGCGGTCGTACCGTCTGCTCGCGGCCGTTCGTACGCAGGGCCACCACCAACAACGCCAAACACATCCACCAGAAGGCGCTGGTCACGAACGTCGTCGGTGCGAACAGCCAGGCCGCGGTCAAGCCGACCCAGGCGCCGATCACGGCCGCCGGTGCGGCCCAATCCTGGCGCAGCTTCCGGGCCAACGTCTCGCTGGATCTAATCACCTTCGTCAAGACGCTGGCCACCAAACCAAACAATGCTAACGAACCGACCAGGCCGACCGTGGCGAGCAGCTGCAGGACTTCGTCGGACGACTTGACGAAGCGCAACGATCCGAGCAGCGATCCATAAAAGGAATCCGGTCGGAACGAAACGAAGTCATAGTAGAACGTACCGGGACCGGAGCCGATGATCGGAAATTTCGCGATTGATCGAGCCGTGACTGACCACGCCGTCCGTGAATCCAGTCGCAAGTCAGGCGTGACCGACGTGCCCACCAGGCCGGTGGTGTTAATCAGCAGCCCGAAGACGCCCACGGCCAGCACCACGCCGACCACCAGGAAGGTCGCGCGCGGCAGCTGCCGTAAGCTGACCACCGCCAGGCTGACGACCGCGCTGACGATCAGGGCAATCCAGCCGGCGACCGCATCAATCGCCAGCATCAGCAGGACCGAACACATGACCGCGGCCGTGGCCAACAACAGCCAGATCAAACGGCGCGGCCGGCGTACGAAGACTATGCCGGCCGGTAGGAACGCGCCAACCAGGGTGGCCAACGCGGCACCGGAATTTCCGCTCACCAAGAAGCTGCGCTGCCGCAGCTCGCTCCATGGCCACGGCGACAAGCCAGCCAACTGGACTAAGGCCAGCAAGACGCTCAAACCGACGGCGGTCAAAGCAATCGTCAGCACCAGCGGTACGTCCCGGTCAGGATCGAAGACTTGCACCGCCAACCAGACGAAGGCGATGAACGCCAGCAACACCGGCAGGGCATGGTGAACGTAGCCGGTGCTCCCGAGCAGCGACGTCACCCGATTGGTAGAAAAAACCGTTGCCAGCGTCAGCACCGCGGCCAGGCCGAGCAGCCACCACTGACCAGGGACGAGCCTGAACCGGACTTCGTCGCCGGCAATCCAGCTGACCGCAAACGTCAGGGCGGCCGCCGCGACCAAAACCACGAACATGGCGGCTTTCGGCAACTCAACCGGGTCGTTCAGGCCGGGTACAAACAGCAGCGGCGTCAGGAAGACGGCCAGGGCAAGCAAGAACCTGGTGGTTCCGATCAGCGCCTGCGCCGCACGTGATTGGCGTTTAAATCGTAACAAGCGTGTACGCTAGGAACGGCGGAGTCGCTCGAGCAGCGTCCGAAACTCCTCCTCCGAGTAAAACTCAATGGTAATGGTACCAACCTTGCCGCGTTTGTCAATCCGGACGCGCGTACCGAAGGCGTTGCGCAGCTCGTCTTCGGCTGCGACGTAGTCAGGGTTAGCCGGCTTAGTTTGCTTGACCCGGGCCACGCCTCTAGCCAGGGTGGCGCCGCCTTGGACCGTCAAATCGCGTTCCAGAATGTCTTTCAGCAGCTGCCGCTGCGCTTTGACGTTCGGCGCGCTGGCAATCACCTTGGCGTGGCCTTCGCTGATCCGCTCGTCAGCCACGGCCTGCTGAATCTCAGTCGGCAGATTAAGCAAGCGCAGGGTATTGGCCACCGTCACCCGCGACTTGCCGACGCGCTTAGCCACCTGCTCCTGGGTCAGGTTAAACTCGTCAATCAGCTTTTGGTAGGCGAAGGCGCGCTCCATTGGATTCAAGTCTTTGCGCTGAACGTTCTCGACGATCGCCAGCTCGAGCTGCTGCTGCTTGGTCGCGTCGCGGACCACGGCCGGCACGGTCTTCAAGCCGACGATCTGGGCGGCCCGCAACCGACGCTCGCCGGCAATCAGCTGATACCCGGAAGCGGTTTTAATGACCACCAGCGGCTGGACAATGCCGTGCTCACGAATCGAATTGATTAAATCTTCCAGCGCGGCGTGGTCAATGGTCTTGCGCGGCTGGTGCGGGTTGGTGACGATCTGACCGGTCGACAGCTGCAGCACGCGCTCACTCGTTTCGCCGACGCCCGGCGAGCGCGGCGTCAGGCCGGGAATCAACGAACCCAGTCCGCGACCGAGGCTGCCACTCACCCCGTTAGAAATCCCCATGACAGTCCTGGTAAATGACAAGTCCGTCTCGGGGTTGGTCGGCAAAATTTCTAACGGGGTTCATACGCTTTCCTTCGCCAAATGAATCTCGTGCGCCAACCGTCGGTAGGCGCGGGCACCACTTGAGTCGTAACTATGCTCAAAAATCGACCGGCCGAAGCTCGGCGCCTCAGCCAGCTTGACGTTGCGCGGCACCACCGTCCGAAAGACGCGATGGGGAAAGTGCTTGTAAATCTCGTGGAACACGGCTTGCGCCAGTTCGCTTTCGTCTTCGTACATGGTCATGACCAGACCCAGCACCGTCAAATCCGCTTTCAAGTTCTGTTTCACTAAATCGATCGTCTCAAGCAGCTGGCTCAGGCCTTCGAGCGAGTAGTACTCGCACTGAACCGGAATCAGAATTTCGTCAGCGGCGGTCAGGGCATTGATAGTCAGTAGTCCCAAGCTGGGCGGACAGTCGATCAGCACGTAATCGTACTTTTCCAGCACTGGTCCGAGTGCCTCGGCCAAGCGCCACTC
>JACQKI010000030.1 GCA_016204645.1 Candidatus Kerfeldbacteria bacterium | reverse complement strand
TCGTTATGCCATTCGTGCAGGTCGGAACTTACCCGACAAGGAATTTCGCTCAATTGCGTTCGGCGAGAGAACCTACGGTTCCCTCGTCCGATACCACTCCTTCCCTCTATGGTGTCATTCCTTCTCGCTCGGCTAGGGGCCCGTCCTGCGGACACCCTGATCCTCGCTCCAGCGGACGCGACGTCAAAATGAGATTGTTAATCATGAGCAAAAAAATCCCTTCCCACATCCGCGAACGTGCGGCTAAACTGCGTCGTGAAATCGAGCGGCACCGCTACCTCTACCACGTGCTCGACCGGCAGGAAATTTCCGACGCCGCGCTCGACTCGCTCAAGCACGAGCTGCAGCGACTCGAGCAGCAGTACCCCGCCCTGGCGACACCGGACTCGCCGACCCAGCGCATCGGCGGACAACCGTTGCCGGAACTCAAAAAAGTCCGGCACCAGTCTCGAATGCTGTCATTCGAGGATGTCTTTTCGGCGGATGAGCTGGCCGCTTGGGAAAAACGCTGGCGCAAGCAGGCGCCGAACCGGACCACTGACTACCTGGTCGACTTAAAGCTCGACGGACTGGCCATCAGCTTGGTGTTTGAGCGTGGGTTGTTGATACGCGGGGCGACGCGGGGCGACGGCTTGATCGGTGAAGACGTGACGCACAGCATCAGAACCATGGAGTCGGTGCCGCTGCGGCTGCGCACGGACGGCTTGCCGGCCAACGTCCGTCGTCAGGTCGCCGGCGGCGTAGTGGAAATTCGGGGCGAAGTGGTGATGCTCAAAAAAGATTTTGAAGCCCTCAACCGAGCGCAGCGGCAGGCCAGACAGCCGGAGTTTGCCAATCCGCGCAACGTGGCCGCCGGCAGCATTCGGCAGCTCGACCCGAAGTTGACCGCCAGCCGCCGGCTGACGTTTTATGCCTGGGAGCTGGTCACCGATCTGGGGCAGCCAACCTGGGCCGAATCGTACGAGCTCATCAAGCAGCTGGGCGTTCGGGTCAATCCGCGGGCTACAGTCTGCCCGAATCTGAAAGCCGTGAGCCTTTTTCACCGGCGGATTGAGCGCGAACGCGCTCAGCTGCCGTTTTGGGTTGACGGCGTAGTCGTAAAAATCAATGATCGGTCCCTGTTCGATCGGCTGGGCGTGATCGGCAAAGCCCCGCGCGGCGCCGTGGCTTTTAAGTTTGCGGCTGAGCAGGCCACTACCGTGGTTGAAGACATCCAGGTACAGGTCGGCCGAACTGGCGCATTGACGCCTGTCGCCCACCTACGGCCGGTTCGGGTGGCCGGCACGACCGTGGCCCGGGCCACGCTGCACAACGCTGATGAAATCGCCCGACTTGACGTTCGGATTGGCGACACCGTGATTATCCAAAAGGCCGGCGACATTATTCCCGACGTGGTTCAGGTTATGCCCAGGCTCCGCCCAGCGTCAGCCCGGCCCTTCAAGATGCCGACCGCCTGTCCGGTCTGCGGCCGGGCGGTGAAACGCAGCGACGGCGAGGTGATCGTCTACTGCCCAAATGCGCACTGCCCGGCCCGGCAGCGCGAAGGCTTGTACCACTTCGCCTCGAAGAAAGGGCTCGACGTTGCCGGGCTCGGCCCGAGCACGATCGACGCCCTGGTAGACGAGCGCCTGGTCCGCGAACCAGCCGATTTCTTCTCCTTGAAGCTCGAATCGGTTCGGCAGCTCCCCCTGTTCGCCGATACAAAGGCGGAGAAGCTGCTGCGGGGCATTGCCAAAGCCCGGACCGTCAGCCTCGACCGTTTTTTGTACAGCTTGGGCATCCGCCACGTCGGTGAGCAGACGGCGATCGACCTGGCCAACCATTTTCAGTCGCTCGATCGTCTGGAAAAGGCCAGCCAGGCAGAGATTGCCGCGGTGCCGAACGTCGGCGCGATCGTGGCAAAAAGCATCCACCAGTTCTTCCACGACCAGCGCCTGATCGCGCAGCGGCGCGCCCTGGAACGGGTCTTAGACATCACCAGCCCGCCCAAGCCGACTAGCCAAAAACTTAAGGGCGCGGTGGTGGTCGTCACCGGCACCCTGTCAGCCATGAGTCGGGAGCAAGCTCACGCCCGGATTCGCGCGGCCGGCGGCACGGTGAGCGGAAACGTGACTAGCAAAACGAGCTACGTGGTGGTGGGTGATCAGCCTGGCTCAAAGCTGGCGATCGCAAAAAAGCTTAGCATCAAGGTGGTTGACGAAACCCAGTTCCGCCGCATGGTAGAATAGGAGCCTATGTCCGATACCACGCCGACCGTCGAACACCTAACCAAGCTGGCGAATCTCGAATTGCCGACCGACGAGCAAGCCGCGCTGGCAGCGGAATTCCGGCGGATCATCGATTTCGTAGACGCGCTTCGGTCAGCGGAAGTCGGGGAAGCTCAGCCGACCAGCCAGGTAACCGAGCTAGAGAACGTCTACCGGGCCGACACGGTCGAACCGTCGGTCCACGCCCGCACCCTGGTCGAAACCGCGCCGCACCAGCAGGGCACGTACTTCCGGGCGCCGGCTGTATTCGGGGGACAGCCGTGAACGAGCTGGTCGGCCTGAGCATCGGCTCGATTCGGCAGCGGCTGGTCGACTGCCAGCTGTCAACGGTCGAATTGGTCGACGCGTACCTCAGCCACATCTCGTCGCAAGATCGGGCGCTCGGTTCTTTTCTGCACGTTGACGCTGACGGCGCCCGGGCAGCGGCTCGGGCGCTTGACCAACGGATCCAATCGGGCGATGATCTGCCGCGCCTGGCCGGTACCGTGGTGGCGGTCAAAGATAACATTACTGTCAAAGGCCTACCGGCCACGGCCGGTTCGCGCATCCTCGCCGGCTACGATCCGCCGTACGACGCGACGGTCGTGGCTCGTCTGCGCGCTGCCGGCGTAATCATCATCGGCAAGACTAACCTCGACGAGTTCGCCATGGGCGCCTCGACTGAGCAGTCGGCCTGGCATCCGACAAAAAATCCGCGTGATCCCGAACGTGTGCCCGGCGGTTCGTCAGGCGGCTCGGCCGCCGCCGTGGCGGCCGGGATGTGCACGGTCGCGCTCGGCTCTGATACCGGCGGCTCAATCCGACAGCCCGCCGCCTTCTGCGGCCTGGTTGGCGTGCGGCCGACCTACGGCTCGGTCAGCCGCTATGGCTTGATTGCCATGGCTTCGTCGATGGACGTGATCGGGCCGCTGGCCCGGAGCGTGGCTGACGCCCGGCAGGTCTTGGCCGCTATCGCAGGCTACGATCCCGATGATGCGACTACCTTGCCGCACGTCAACCTGTCGGCTCGAGCCGGCCAGACTTCGCTGACCGGTCGCCGCGTCGGCGTGCCGAAGGAATACGTCGCAGGCATCACGGATCAGGAAGTTCGGGATTCACTGTCGGCCACCGTCGACCGTCTGGGCGCCGCCGGCGCCGAAGTCATCGAGGTATCGCTGCCGACTACGGCCCTGGCCGTGCCGACCTACTACGTCATTACCCCGGCCGAAGCCTCGTCCAACCTAGCCCGCTACGACGGCCTGCGCTTCGGCCAGCCGAGCGACCGAACGCACGGTCATGGTGCGGCCAGCGCCAGGCTTCGTGGACAGCTGTTCGGCCGCGAACCAAAGCGTCGCATTACCATCGGGACGTTCACCTTGTCGGCCGGCTACGCCGACCGCTACTACCACGCGGCTCAGCGCGTGCGCACGCTGATTCGTCAGGACTTCGCTCGAGTTTTTGATCAGGTCGACCTGCTCCTGACGCCGGTCGCGCCGACCCCGGCTTTCCCCTTAGGCAGCGTGGCTGATCCGCTGGCCATGTACCAGCAGGACATTTTTTTAGCGGCGGTCAGCCTGGCTGGGTTACCGGCGGCGGCCATACCAGTGCCGACGTCCGGCCAGCTCCCGGTCGGCGCGCAGCTGATCGGTCGGTCGGGCGATGACAATCTGTTGCTGGATGTAGCTGAGGGATTGGAACAAGCGCTGCCCGTCAGCCCGTGATGTTGCCGCTCAGCCGTTTTTGTGCTACGCTAGTGTCTGGGTGCGTTGTGTTAGACAGTCAATAGCGAAAACGTCACACGTAGCTTATGGTCGCCGAAAACATGAAGGTGCTGGTGGTCGAAGATGAAAAAATGTTGGCCGAAATGTACGCCACCAAGTTCACCATGGAAGGATTTTCGGTGGAGAAGGCCAACGACGGGTCAGACGGGTTGGCCAAAGCCAAAGCCACCCAGCCGGACGTCATCTTGCTGGACATTATCATGCCCAAGCTGGACGGCTTTGCCGTGCTCAAGGAACTGCGCCGTGACGCTAAGTTCAAGCAAACGCCGATCATCCTGCTGACCAACCTCGGCCAGGACGACGACATCAAGAAAGGTAAAGAGCTCGGCGCGGACGACTACTTCGTCAAGTCCAACCACACGCCGGCGGATGTCGTCAGCAAGGTTAAGGCCGTACTGGCGAAGAAGCGCTGATGGTTAAGCGGCGACCACGAAACGGGCGGCGCACCAGCGACCGATTACACCCTAACCAAGAACGGACCTTGGTTTTGATCAAACCCGACGGCGTCAAGCGTGGCCTGGTCGGCGAAGCGATCAAGCGTTTTGAGCAGCGGGGCTTGAAAGTCATCGCCCTGAAAATGGCCGCGCCGGGCGCGCAGCACTTCCACGATCACTACCCGAAAGAGCTGGCCTGGGTCTACCGGCTGGGAGAAAAAACGTTGTCGAGTTTTCAGAAGTACGGCTTGAGCGCTAAGCAGCTGCTCGGCACCGACGACCCGAAGCAGATCGGCCCGTCGGTCCGGCAGTGGATCATCGAGTACATGACCAGCGGCCCGGTCGTGGCCATGGTGGTCGAGGGCATCCACGCCATCGACATGGTCCGCAAGGTGTGCGGACCGACCCTGCCGAACATGGCAGAAATGGGCACGTTCCGCGGCGACTACTCGGTTGATTCGCCGACCCTGGCCAACCTGAACAAACGGGCGATCCACAACCTGATTCACGCCTCGGAAAACGCGGCCGAAGCCCGGCACGAGATCAAACATTGGTTTACCAAAACCGAGCTGCACGACTACAAGCGGGCCGAGGAAGACGTGATGTTTTAACCCGCCTTCAGGCGGCACCCCTCCTGCAATTAGGAGGGGGAGGGGGTGGTGCGAGGACAGTTGCAAGTGAATTCATTCGAGTCAGCCTTCGGACGTGACAAATGTTAACAATCGGCACTGCTACGCTTTGCCGATTTGTTGTGATATTGACAAGCTGGGTTTGGTAGGTTAGGATGTGGACGCTGAACTTCCGGCTCCTGGTTTACTGGTTTGCGCGCTAACACCTCGCGCAGGGAGCAACTTTTGGTGGCGCCCCTGCACGAGATGTCAGGCCGCAAGCTCAGTCCGGCACCGCTCGTGATGACGCGGCGCTTTGTGCTATACTGGCACCGCTCTCGTCTGTCCGTTACCAATCAACATTCTCTAATCACATCTCTGGCGCCTTACATCGCCGCGCCCCGTGGGGTGCGGTTGCGGGCTCGGCCGGTCCGTGAGCCCCGGGCAACACCGGGTCGGCGTTTTTACCGGAGAATGTGATGGAACGCGATAGCGGGAGCCTCGAAGAGGGAACCCTAACGGTTCCCTCTTTCGATACATCTCCTTCCGTATACGGTGTCGTTCCTCGCCGCTCGGCTAGGGACCCACGAGACCCTAATCCTCGCGGCTTCGGCAACGACGGATTATTTTCAATCGGTTCCGCTACGCTCTACCGATGTTTACATTGTTTTTCTGTATATTCTTTGGTATGTTGGGTGATGCTCAATAATCTCAGCGCGCGGGTCGGGGTATGGGGTAGTGGTAGCCCGCGTGCATGGGGTGCATGTAGTCCCGGTTCGATTCCGGGTACCCCGACCCGCGCGCTGAACACAACATTCTGGGTTTGACCTGCCCTGAGCGATCCCGCACCAATGCATTGGTGCGGGAGAGTCGAAGGGTTCCCGGGTCCCCGAATGTGAGTTCTTGAAAAGCGTGCGTGCATGGAGGTCGCGAGAGGTTGCGAATGCAAAGCGAATGAACTGCTTCATTCGCGTCCCCTCGCGACGGGTCGAGCTCTTAAGGCTCGTCTTTTTTGCCGATACCTAAAAGGGTCTTCATTGCGTTTAATATATGCTTACCACCCTACTAATTCTAAAGTTATCTTTATTGAAGTCTATTATAAAGATAATAACATCAATGAGAATCGTGGTAGAATAAAAAAATATATAGCTTCGATTAAATACACTCATC
>JACQKI010000024.1 GCA_016204645.1 Candidatus Kerfeldbacteria bacterium | reverse complement strand
GATCTGCTGCTGCGCCCACTGATTCGTGTACGACAAGCCGTACCGGACTTGGTCCGAAGTGGTCGCAAGGTCGGTCTGCCAGCCAATCGTCTCCTGCGTCGGCGAAACCTGTGTGGCCGTCGGCGGAATCGGGGTGATCGTCAAGGCTTGACCGACCCGCGCCCAGGCCAATCCGAACGCCAGCAGCAGCATGACCAGTAATCGACTTGTAATCTGCCTCGGCATCATACTTTAGAAAGCCCGGAAGTTAAGGGACGGATTCGAAGTGTCGTTAAACGGCCGGCAGCCGTTGGCCACGTCGACCCGGCCGTTGCACTCGGCCGCCGACTGCTCGACGGTCTGCTTCAGGTAGAAGTACGAACGGCAGCCGGGTATGCCCTCGCCCGAGCAGACGCCGGTCGAGCAGGTGCTGCCCGGACAGGCGGCGTTGGTGGTACAGGCGCGACTTGGGTTATTAAGGCAGTAACCCGGACAATCGGTGTTGTCTTGGCAGACGTCTCCTTCCCTGAGGCCGCCGACGCAGACCGTCGGCTGACACGAATCGTCGACGTACTTCGGTTTGCCGCCGGACGACTCCAGCGGACAGTTCGTCCGGCAGGGTTTCGGATCGGACGGGTCGCGGTACTCGTTGCAGCCGCTCTGCTCTTCTGGGCAGATTCCGACCCAGCTGTCGCAGGCCATCGGCGCGGCGCAGTCCGAGTTCAGGCGGCAGGTCCGGCCGACCAAGCTGTCGTCGCCAACGCAGGATGACGTTTCAATACAGTCGCTACTAGTGACGCAGGCCGCGCCGTTGCGACCGCCGCCGCCTTGGCAGATTCCGCCGGTGCAGACGCCGACCGCTTCTGGACAGTCGTTGCCGCTGACGCAGGTCAAACCGGCTCGATCGCCGCCAGCGCAGGTTTTTACGCAGGCCCGTCCGGTCGGCACCCCGTCGGTCGGCGGCGTGTTGACCGGACAGCGCAGGGTGGTGTTAGCAATGTACCAGTGGTACCCGGCGTCGCCAGCCAACCGTTTAAATTCACAGGTCTGCGCGCCGGGATTCTTGAAGTACTCTTTGGTGCCGCTGTCGGTTGTGTACTCGGTACAGGACAGTTCGTTGGACGTACAGAGAATCTGCAGGTGGCTGTCTGGCTGGTCTTTCAGGAAGACCGTACCGAACGATCCGATTTTTTTGCTGACGTTCAGCACCGGTTGGCCGAAGGCGGTACAACCCTTTTCCTCGGCCGGGCACTGGGCGTTGCGTTCGTTAACCAAGCTGAACGTTGCATCGGCCGGCACCTGGACGCCGCGCAGCGGCAAGCTCTGGAAGGGCGTGGAGGAATTCTGCGTGTCGACCAAGGCGCTGCAACCGACCACGTCGGAACTGCACAAGCGGGTGAAGCTCTTGAGGTACTGTCGGGTGTTGCCGCGGTCGATGTAGGCCTCGCAGCCGAGGTCGGCGTCGGCGCAAGTCCGGTACGAGTTATCGATCAGGAACAGGCTGTCGGTAATCTCGCGCAGCTGCAGGTTGTCGAGGTAGACCGTGGCCGGACTGCCGCCACCGTCGCGGGCCGTGATCCGCAGCTGGACCGGCACCCCGACCGGATCGACGTCGAGCGTCACCGGTCCGACCGTGTAGGGGTGCCAGACGCCTGCCAGGCTGAGGCTGCTGACGATCGTGCGGGTTGCGACGTTGTTTACCAGCAGGTAGGCATCCAGGGTGGTGGCCGTATCCGGGTTGGCCCAGAACGACAACGTGTAGCTCTTGTTCTGCTGCAGCTTGTCCTGCAGGACGTGGTCCTGGGTGGCGATCGTGCCGGTCGCGCTCATCGACTTGCCGCCGGCCGAGACGCTGGCCGGACTCAGGCCGACGCTCGAGCCGGCGCCGACGAACTGCCAGTCGGCCGAAACAGAATTGGCGTTCTCAAAATTGTAGCTGACGACCACGCGGGTGTTGCTCCCGGCGTTGCCGGTAAAGGCCCGGCACTCGGCTGCCTGCGCCGCGCAGGTGGTGCTCTCTCTGGCCAGCACGTGGTAGACGTTTGACAGACCGGCTCGCTCGTCGATGGTGTTGCGGTACGGGTGGCAGTCGTCGCTGACCGGAATGGTCCGGCTGTGCAGCCGGTAGTAGACCTTGCCGCCGCTGTCGAAGTACTGCGCGCAGTCCGGGTTGACCCCGACGTCGGCCGCGGCGCAGATCGCCTGACCGAGGCCGTCGTTGCAAGCCGGGTTGTTGTCGCTTGACGACGTGCCGAGCGTAATGTTGGTGCACGGCCCGGCGTCGACGTCCGACTTCTTCAACCGGAACGATTTGAGCTGGAAGCCGGTGCGGTCGTCGCCCACCCAGGTAAAGTAGGTGGCTTGGTCGCCGGCCCCGGGTACCGGCTTGACGCACTGGCGGATGCTGGTGAAGTACTCGCGCGCTTCGCCGCCCTGCGCCAAGACGTCGAGGTTGGTGTACTCTTCGCAGCCTACCTGATCGGCCTGGCACTGGCGGGCCGAGGAAGGAACCACATTGATCGGATCAACAGCCGCCCGCGCGGGTACGCGGTCAATGGCCTCTTTGCGGAATTGCTTGCATCCGACCACGTCGGCCGAGCAGCGATCCTTGTCGTTGACCACGCCGGTCAGGGCTTCGCCGCCGCCGGTGGCCGGGGTGTAGCGATCGCAGCCGACGTCCACCCGTTCGCAGCTGCGCCGTTGACTGTTGAGGTACACCAAGTTGGACGTTCCGTAGTCCGCGTACTCGCTGGCGGACGAAGCCGCTTGCAGCTGCGCGTTGTCGACCAGCACGTCGCAGCCTGAAGAGGCTTCGATGAACGCTTGCAGCACATGGTTGTCAGAGGTGTTGTCGTAGCCGCGATCGGGCCAGGTGACCGTCTGGGTGAACCGAGCCCAAGAGGTGGTGTAAACAGCGTTGGCTGTTTGGCTGTACGAGCCGTTGGTCGCTCGCAGGCCGAACGAACCGCTGCACGAAGCCGCGCCGTCAGACCGGCCGTAGTACGACAAGGTAAACGTCCGGAAGCTGAGCGGCCGGCCAGTATCGATCCCTTGCCGCAGCGGCGTGGCTGACGGCCGGTCGTTGGTAAAGACAATGCCCTCGGTTCCGCCGGATTGTGGCAAGCGCACCGCCACCTGGTTGTTCAAGCCGAGACCCAGGTCGGACGTTACGACTTGGGCGTGGGACGTGCCGATCACGCCCGCCACTGCCCCCCAGCCCTTGACCAGGTCGTCGGCCCCCGGCCCGCTGTCGCCGACCGTCCCTTCGTACAGCTCAAACCCGCTGTTGGCCAGCAAGTTGGTCGAGCCGGCGGCGTCAATGAACTCGCGGCAGCCGGCCTGAGCCTCGGAACACGCCTGAACATCCCGGTCAAAGAAAGCGTAGTTAGTGCCCAGGGTGCAACGTGCGCCGGACGGTACGGTGCAGAAGTCGGTGCCGTTGCTGACCGCACAGGTTTCGCCGCTTGGCAACCGGCAGGTGCAGGTTTCGCCGACCGGGCAGCGCGTCGAAGACGCGGCCGCGCCCGGGTCGCGACCCGGGTCGGAGGTGCACAGCCAGCTGCCGTCTTTGTCACGGCGATCGCTGCAGTAGGCGCTGCAACCGGCGTTATCGGAAGAGCAGCCGTTAACGTCAATGGTCTTCTTCAGCACGGCTAGGCTGTTGCCGTCCGGGTCGGCGAACGCCTGGCAGGTCGCATAGTACGACGGGCAGCGGTTGCCGTCGAATCGGAACGTCCGGCGATCCTGAAAACAGTACCCGTACGACAGGCACGACCCGTCCTCGTTCTCGGCGACGCAGGTCGGCTCGTCGACGCAGACCTCGCTCTTGCGCTGGATCTCGAACCGGCCGAGGTCGCCGCCGCTAATGTTTTGAGATGGTTCGCTGCAGTCAATCCGGCCGTTGGCGTTGGTGTCTTCGTCGCACAGAAAAATCCGGCTGATCAGTTCTTCACCCGATCCCTGCTTGCGGCAGTACGTCAGCGGCGCTTTCAGCACCCAGTCCGGGTCGACCAGGCCGCAGAACGGGCTGGCAGTGTACGTCTCGACGCAGGCCGGCGGCGGGTACGCGCAATCGGCGTTGCTGGCGCAGGCTGCGCTCGGTTGCGGTCCGCCCGAACATTTACCAGCCGAGCAGACACCTCCCGGTGTCGGCGTGCAGTCACTGGCGTCCGTGCACGTTAGCGCCAGATCGTTCGAGCAGCCCCTGGTCACGACTGGATCGGCATCGTGGGCGGCATTCTGGCCGCAGACCGAAAACTGGTTGACCAGCTCGCCCAACCCGATGTCCTGCGGGGCCACCTGCCGGATGTACTCGGCTGCCAGCTGCCAGCCGACCGGCACGATCCGCGACTTTTTCAGATAGACGATGCTCTGGTACGGGTAGCCGTCGAGCGGCTCGTTGCCGTTCTTGTCGTAGCCGAACGTCCGCGCAGAGTCGAGGTACCCCTGGTCGAGCGCTTCGCGCACGGTCAACCGCTGCTCGATCGCCTGTCGGAACCGGGAATCGATCAAGCCGCTGGATTCCAGCACGTCGACGGTCGGGACCGGGTTGCGCGACGGATCCCCGAGCACGACGTCGCTGCGGCCGATCAGCGTCGGCTTGATCTCGGCCGCCAGCTGAACCGTGCGGTTGCCGAATAGGAACCTAGCTTGCGGCGACGTTCCGACCGGCGTCTTGCACGCCTCCGGATTCAATCCACACTTGCTCTTAAACCATTCGTGCACGATCCGCTGGATCAGGGCATTGCCGATCGCTCGACTGACGACGTCAGCGATGCGCGAACCGGTCAGCACGTCAACGTCGTTGGTGGCAGTCCGCAGCGGCTGCTTGATCGCCTCTTCGACCAGCACCGCCGGCGCAGTGATGATGCCGGCCGTCGTGCGGCGTGGCGCGATGTTGGTCTGGTAGGCGGTCTGCTCGGCCCGAACCGCGCTCTGCGACCGGTCTGCCGCCCGGTTGAGTATTTCCAGGATGTTGCCGAAATCGTTCTTGCGCGGGTTGTAGTACTCCTGCACGGCGGCAGCCACCGCCTCGTTTCCAATGGTTTCTTTTAAAATCGGATCGGTGCGGACGGCGTTGCGTTGCCGCCGACACGAAGTCGTGCAGTTGGTGTAGTTCTTGGTGGCCTGCGCCCGCTCGAGCGACAAAATGTCGCCCAGTACGGAGACGCACTTCTTTTTATCGATAAACTGCTGGTCGCTTGAGTTCCAGGTCGGATTCTTATTGGGGTCGCCGGCGATCGGACACGGGATGCAGTTCGGGCAGCTCGGATCGACGTTCGGATCCGTTATAAAGCGCTTAACGTCGTTGAAGTCGGTCTCGATGGCCTTGATCCGGACTTGCGCTTCGTTGTAGCGCTTCTGGCAATCGTCTTCGCAGACCGTACCGGGGTTGAGCAGGCCGCGGACGAACAGTCCGATCTGTTTCTCTTTTTGGGCGTCGAGCGGCCGCGCCAGTTCGATCCCGAAAACCTGCTTGCCGACCGAATCGAGGAAATCGTTCTCCGCCGCTTCAAAAAAATTAGTCCAGTAGTTGGGGTCGGCGATGAAAATCGGCCGCTGCCCGGTTCCGGCCGTGCGAATGAATTCGGTGGTGACGACGGTCAGCTGCTGGTAAAAAATTCTAATGCTCTGCTTGACCGCCACGTCGGACGCGACTTTGAGCGTGTCCTTGAGTCGAGACCAGATGCGGTCCCAAATCGAACGTTGGGCAGCGCCGATGTCGGAAACGGGCAAGCCTGAACCGATAGAAATCGGCGTCAGGGCGTCCTGGACAAAAGCATTCGGGATCGCGAGCGTGGGCGGAAGGGCGCCGGGCCCAATCTCGAAACCGGTCCGTCCCTGCCCCTGGGCCATGCGAACCAAGCCGAGCAACAGTCCCGACCCGATCACCAGGCTCAGCAAAAAACTAATTAGTAACCGAACGACCGGTTTAACTTGGCTTGGTGCCGGCCGGCGCTTGATCGGCGTTGCCGGGATGTGGGTTTGGTTCGTTTTCGTCATCAGGATTACTGGGCGGCGGTCAAGGCCTCCTGGTAGAGTGCGATCAACGTTTCATCGTCGAACTGGCTGAGCGTAGCGTCGTCCGCCACGCCGTTCGCCTTGAGTAGAGATCGGATCTGCGAGCCGGACAGGCTGTTGAGATCGTCGAGGCCGATGCTGGCGTTGGTGTTGCTGCTGCCGAGCAGCGTTTCCCGGTACTGCTGAAGCAGCGTGGCGTCGTCGGTCTGGTCAATCACGTTGGCCGGCGCTCCGGCCTGCTTGAGGGCTCGGCGTAAGGCGGCCGCCGTCGGATCGGACGTCACCACCGTGCCGTTGATGTTGGTTACCGCCACGGCCCCGCAGGTCGTTCCTTGCCGGCAGTTCGGGTCGGTGCCGGCCGCGATTTCGTCCCCGTCGGACAGCCCGTCGCTGTCGCTGTCTCGAACAAAGGCGCTGGTGCGGTGGGTGAACGCTTCATCGTAATCTTTTAATCCGTCACCGTCGGTATCCTGCTGCTTCAGTACTTCGAGCGACTGGGCTGCTTCGTCGCTGCTGGGGGTGGTGACGCGGGGAAACGGCGAAGTGATCGTGCTGGCCAGTCCGGCGATGCCGAGGACCAATGCCGCGCCGCCGACAGCTGCCAAGATCGTGAACAGGCGTTTTCGCTGACCGACTTTATCCAACGAATCGCCTGGGTCGGTCGACCCAGGTTGACTCTCATTTTCTGAGGAAAATCGCTGTTCCATTGTTTCGTTTTAGTCCTTACATTATAGCACATCGGAGCGTTCTCGTCAAAGTAATATTTTACCTAACTTTAGCCACTGTTCAACGCCAACTTCTTGCGCGCGGCAGTGCTCGTCAAGACCTGCGGCGCGCAATTTTGACTTGATCGCGGCCGGCTCCAATTGCAGCCCGGCTGCCAGGTTGCGGTGCAGCATTTTCCGTCGGGCCGAAAATCCGATCCGCACCAATCGGAAAAAATTCTTGCGTACGTCCGCGGGCGGGAGCGGTTTGACCTCAATCCGGATAACGGCACCGTCAACTTCAGGTTGCGGCCAGAAAAGCTCTTTGGGTACAGTGCGGACCACGGCCGGGCGGCCGAGGTACTGAACCGACGCGCTCAGCAAGCTCATTGATCCCGGCGGCGCCACTGCCCGTTCGGCCACTTCTTTTTGGATCAACAAGCTTATCACGGTCGGCCGCGGCGCGCGCTCGAGAAAATTCCGGAGCACCAGCGACGTGACGTTGAACGGCAGGCTGGCCACGATTTTGAACCGGCCGTCCTGGACGTAGTCGGACAGCCGCAGCCGGACGATGTCGGCTGGCACTACCTGTACCTGCGGGCGCGAACCGAAACGCTCGGACAGCCAGGCAGCCAGCGTCCGGTCGAGTTCGACCGCCACCACCCGGCTGGCGCGCCGAGCCAGCGCTTCGGTCACCACGCCCAAACCCGGCCCGATCTCGAGCACCACGTCCGCCGAGCGGACGTCGGCGCCGGCCAGCAGGTCGTCGACGACTTGCCGGTCAAGCAGAAAGTGCTGGCCGGCGCGGCGCCGCGGCCGAATGTTCAGTCCGGTTAACGTCTTCTGGACGGCAATTCGCTGCGTTTCGAGCGCGTCAGAAGGCAAGGTGCATGAAGCTAAACAAGCCGGCCAGCAGGAAGGCAACGTTGAACGGGTCGGCGGCGGCCGACAACGTAATCACCAAGACGGCCACCAACGACTTGGCCAAGGCGAAGCCCTGCTCGTAGTAGACGCCGTGCCACGAGTAGTCGTCGTCGTGAGCCCGATCGTAGGTCATCGCCGTCAGGCTGACGAAGACGCTGTTGTGGGTGATGCGGCCGAGCGTATCGAGCACGAACACGAACGGCGGAAACCGGGCAAATATACGAAGCAGCCAGGTCACGGCTTCGCTGATTGCGCTGATGGATAAAACGCGGCGCTTGGCGGTTCGGTCCGTCCACTTACCAGCCACTAACGTAGTCACCGCCGTCACCAAGGCAGCCGCGCCGACCAGCAATCCCAGATTAAACAGGTCACCGTAGATCAGGAAGATGAAAATCGGCCACACCGTCATGCCGATTAGTTCGCCGCCTAAACCGAGGTAGCCAAAGGTGCTCTTTAAGTAGCGCCGCCGGAACGGCAAGCGCAGGCTGTTCCAGTACGAATAGGCCTCGGGCTTCGGTAGGTTCTTGGTCGCGAACAGCGGCAGACTGGAGAGCAAAATAATGGCGGCCGCGCCGACAAACAAGGGTGTAAAGCCGAAGAATTTGACCACAAACCCGCCGGCCACCGGGCCGAGCACGTACATCAGGGTGGTGATCGCCCAGATGCCGGAAAACTCACGTCCTCGTTCCTGCTTGGACGAGTAGCGCATGAACTCAAAGTGGTAGGCCGGCCAGTAAAACGTTTTCTGCAGCGCGAACAGGATCGGCGCGACCATGAACAACCACCAATAAACCTGGATACCAACCAGCGCCAAGAAGTACCCGACCAGGCAGACCGTCGAAACCATGATTGAACGCTCCGGCCCGTAACGGGCCACGAACTTCCCGCCCAGCGGCAACACGAAGAAGTACACGCCGTAGAGCAACAGGTAGAACATCATGATCTGACGGATGCCGTAGCCGAGCGTCCAGAGGAAAATCGGCTCGAACAGGGCGATAGCCGCGCCGGCAAAATCCATCAAGGCCGCGGTCAGGTACAACTCTTCCAGCTGAACCGGCAGGTGGATTTTAAAATAGTGCGGGAAGTGGAGGTGTTGACGGATCATGACGTGAGAATGACTGCGCCGGGGCGGACGGTGCGCACGCGTCCGGCTTGGATTGATGCCACGGTCGAGGGCAAGCGCTGCCTGCCGCACCGGCCGGGTACGATCAGTATACCAGGGAAATCCCCCCTGACCTTGGCGGCCGACTTTGTCGGCGGCCGGCCAGAGAGGTTAGCGCTCGTAGCGGTGATCGGTACGCCGACGGCCAGCGCCAGGGTTCTGGCTTGCGCGTGCGCCGGAACTCGCACGCCGACACCTATGTGTCCCCTCCTTTCTAAGAAGGGGTGTCCCGATGCGCTTCGCGATCGGGGCGGGGTGGTCCCTAACAACGCGTCGGCGGCAATCTTTCTTTTTGGTTTCAGTAAGACTGTCAACGCACCTGGCCAGTACCGATGGCCTAAGCTTTGTTCCGCCTTATTCATCATAAAAAACCGCTCTACTTGCTGCCAGTTTCCGGCTACCAGTGCAATCGGTTTTTGATCGCGACGTTTCAGAGAAAAAATTTTACTGACTGCCTGGGCATTAGTCGCATTAGCACCAAGCGCATAAAACGATTCAGTTGGATAGACCACGACGCCGCCATTTCGAATTATCGCTGCTGCCTCCCGTATGTTCATATTTTTTCCTGTCACCCTGAGGCTCTCGAAGGGTGACGGTCATGGTTGGAAAACCTCACCATGACTTAATAAATCAAACAATGAAATTGATCAGTCGATCTTGAACGAAAATAACTTTTTTTGGTGTATCAGTAACATATTTTTTTACATTTTCAACAGCCAGAGCTCTCTTTTCAATCTCGGCCTGCGAAGTTCCCGTTGCTACCTCGATCGTGGCGCGTAATCTGCCATTAACTTGAATGGCAATCGTGACATTTTCTTCCACAATCTTTTTCGGATCAAACTTCGGCCATGCTTCTTTGGCCAGCAATGTTTTGTGGCCTAGCTGCGCCCAAAGTTCCTCTGAAATATGCGGGGCAAAAGGGTTGAGAATTTTTAAGAAAGCTTCCAATGAAGACTTCCAAATTTTCTTGTCATCCACTCTCTTCAACGCTTCTAACCCATTCATGAACTTCATTAACGTGCTGACGGCTGTATTAAACTTGAATCCTTCGATATCAGATGTCACGAGGGCAATCGTTTTATGACTCAAGACCTCTAACTTACCTGATTCATCTTCGCCTTTTTCATCTCCACTCGGGATGAAATTCGGAGTTCTATAGAAATGCTCAACGCGATCCAAAAATCTCCGCACTCCAATAATGCCACTCGTATTCCATGGTTTTGCATCTTCAAACGGCCCCATAAACATTTCGTACATTCGCAGCGTGTCGGCGCCGTACTTTTCCACGATATCATCCGGATTGATGACGTTGCCCCGCGACTTCGACATTTTTTCGCCGTCCGGCCCAAGGATTAGTCCTTGGTTGTTCAATTTCATGAACGGCTCGTCGCCGATTTCTTTTGGTAATGCGCCAGAATCGTACAAGGCCATGTGCCAAAAACGAGCGTACATTAGATGCAGCACGGCGTGTTCTGCGCCGCCGACATACAAATCAACTGGTAACCAATTTTTCATGGCTTGGTCACTGGCCAGCGCTTTCTCATTTCCAGGATCAGTAAACCGAATATAATACCAGCACGATCCAGCCCATTGCGGCATGGTGTTCGTTTCGCGCTTTGCTGGTTTTCCGCAGCGCGGGCATCTCACATTCACCCATTCTTTAATCCCTGCCAGAGGGGACTTTCCAGTCCCCGTCGGTTCGTATTTCTCAACATCAGGCAGCAAGACCGGCAAGTCCTTCTCCGGCACCGGCACCACGCCATCAACCGGACAATGCACTAACGGAATCGGCTCGCCCCAGTATCGCTGGCGCGAAAAAATCCAGTCGCGGAGTTTGTATTGAACCTTTGACCTCCCCAATTCTCTTTTTTCTAGATCAGTAGATATTTTCTTAATCAGATCCAAAGAGAATAAATCATCGTATT
>JACQKI010000001.1 GCA_016204645.1 Candidatus Kerfeldbacteria bacterium | reverse complement strand
TGAGTCGACTCGACCGGACGGTTGACGAAGCGCGACTGGATCAGCTCCCAGGTACGGCTGAGGGAGCTCGTATCGGTGCTCGGCGACCAATCTGCGATGCGATCAATCAGGGCGGACACATCCCCTGGCGAAGCGCCGCCGGAAGGCCACGCTCGACCGACAACTACGCCGATCCCGAACGAAACGATTAAGAGCGCAGCTACAGCCGAACGTCGGTACGCAAGGCGGGCCGTTTGCATACTAGGCTTCGGGTACGCGTTCGATGGACGCGCCGAGGACATTCAATCGCTGATCAATCCGTTCGTATCCCCGATCGATTTGGTAGATCGGTCCGATCACAGACGTGCCTTGTGCAATCAGCGCTGCGATCAGCAACGATGCGCCGGCCCGAATGTCGTAGCTGGTAATTTCGGCGCCGTAGAGTGCGGATGGGCCCGTCACCAGGATGCGGTGCGGATCAGCCACAAAAATTTGCGCGCCCATCTTCGACAGTTCTTCGATGTACTTCAACCGGCCCTCGTACATCCAATCATGAACCAGACTGGTACCGCTCGCTTGGGTAAGCAAAACGGTAAACGGCGGCAGCAGGTCGTCGTAAAAGCCCGGATACGGCATGCCGTGGACGTGGCGAACGGCCCGCAGCCCAGTCGAGGGTCGGACCACCACGTCAGCCAGCTGGTACGATTTGCTTGAGCTGAGTCGCAGACGATCGAGCTCGAAATGCACGTTGACCTCGCGGAACTTCTGCAGCTCTGAGTACAGAAAGGTGGGAAAGTTCTTGATCACGAGGCTTGAGCGAGCAGCCGCCGCCAGGCATACCAATGTTCCGGCCTCGACCGGGTCCGGCATGACCTCGTAGGTCGGCGGCGGGTTTAGGACCGAGACTCCGGTGATGATGAGGTGGTGGGTCCCCACGCCCTCGATCCGCGCCCCGCACGCCAGCAGAAACCAGCACAGGTCCTGAACCGATGGCTCAGCCGCTGCGCAATGGAGCACGGTTCGGTGCCCGTTGGCTAAGACCGATGCCAGTATCACGTTTTCGGTAGCGGTCACGCTGAACTCGGACATGGTCAAGACCACGTCCTCGCGCCGCTCCTGAGTCAGCTCGTGGGTTTCCCCCGTCTGCCGGGTTGCGATTCCGAGTTCGCGAAAGGCGTCGAGGTGGGCGGCTAGCGGGCGGGCGCCAATTTGATCGCCGCCGGGGCTCGGCAGCCGGATGCGTTGGCAGCGACCGAGTAGGGCGCCCATCAGCAGGACCGAAGAGCGCAGCGTCCGCACCAGGGAAAACGCCAAGCGGTCGGGATCGACGCTTGCCGCGTTGACGGTAACCGAGTGGGCTGCCGGTCGGGAAACTGTTGCTCCGACGCTCCGCAGCAGCTCGATAATTCGGTTGACGTCCTCGATTTCCGGAACATTGGTAAAGGTACACGGTTTCGTCGCCAGCAAAGCCGACGCCAGCAGCGGGGTAGCGGCGTTCTTTGAACCTTGAACCTCGATGGTGCCGGTCAGCGGTTGCTGTCCCTTGATGCGAAATCGGGTCATGCGAAAGCCGGTAGCGCGGTGGTCATGCGCCTGGTACAATGGTCAGTACGCCCGGCATTGTACCAACCATGGCGAGGCTAGTCAACGAATTGTATGACCCAACGAAGTCGCCGCTGGTTTTACCTTGGAGCAACGCTCGTCTTCGGTCTGGTCGGTCCGATCTTGCTCATCTGGGCTCAGGGGTACCGGTTTGACTTCCGCCACTTCCGGATCCTGCGCACCGGCGGGCTGGTAGTCACCTCGTACCCGGAAAACGCTAGCATCACACTCGACGGACGGACACGGGGCCGCCGAAGCCCGTCGCAGCTGAATGCGTTGTACCCCGGTACGTACCGAATCGCGCTGGAACGACGTGGTTTCCAGACTTGGGAAACCAACGTTGCCGTGCGAGCCGGCCAAACACACAAGCTCGAGGCCACGCTTTTACCAGCCGATCCCGAACAGGCCGAGTACCGTTTCGAGCGCGTGCTAACGGTCGCCAGCGGACCCGGAGACCGGCTTGCGGCGATTGTTCAGCAACAGGGAAAAACGTGGCTCGGTATCGCCCGACCGAACGACGCTCGGTGGCAGCTGGTAGCCGAAATACTACTGCCGGCTGGCCAGCAACCGGCTCTGTCGTGGTCGGCTCGCGGCAGCTTCCTCTCGATAACGATCGCCGGTCACGCCCTCGTCATCGTCGAGACTGCCACTGGCCAGAACGTAACGCCGACGGCCGCCGCCCAAGCCTACGAACAGTTACGTTGGGATCCGGATAATGACCGATTGCTCTACGCCACGTCGACAGGATCGCTCTGGCGCATCGACTTGATTGCCGGCGTAGCCCAAGTGGTGGCTAGTCCGCGCGTCAAGGCGCTGGCCGTCGGGCGCGGCGAGTTATGGATAATCCGTAATGAACAACCGGCACCTATCCTGCAACGGGTTGACCCACTAATTCCAAATCAAGTCAAACTTTCAGTCAGCCTGGCAAGCGCTGCCAGCTTGACTGAGATTGTCGCCTGGCATCGATACGGCCTGGTGCTGGCGGGAGCGACGCAGGTCGGACTGTTCGATCGTCAATCAAACGTAATCAAAACTTTTTCTATCGGGAACTTGCTGCAAGCTTCAACCAATCAAACCGAATCGTTCGTCCTGTTGGTGACGCCGACGGAACTCTGGACCGTATCGCTCCCCGAAGGCGCCGATACGCTTCTGGCCCGTCAATCCTTGCTGTCAGACGCCAGATGGTATCCGAAGCGATCAGCCGCGCTGACCCTGGCCAACGACTTTATCCGGATTCAAGAAATTGTTGCTCGGAACGCCGGGGCCGGCGAACTCGGTCCATTTCCGGGAGCTGATCGACTCCACTTGATTGGCGACCGGACCATGGTAGTCGAAGGTGAAAATACTCTGACGGCTTTTCGATTGCACTAGGCGCTAGGTTTTGCGCCTGACGACCGCGACTGAGCAATCATGTTGCCAGCAGCCAGCAGAGAATCTGGCGTACCGGTATCGAGCCACTCACCCGTAAAAACGCGGACGTCTAACTCACCCGCGGCCAGGTACGCCTTGTGGAGGTCGGTGATTTCCAGCTCACCTCGCGCCGATGGCTTCAGCTTTCGAGCGATTGAAATGACCCGGTTGTCGTACACGTACAGCCCGATCGAAGCAAAATTGCTTTTTGGGCGTGGCGGCTTCTCTTCGATCGAGATGACCTTGCCCGACGAATCAAATTCGATCACGCCAAACCGCTCTGGGTCGGGAACTTGCTTGGCAAAAATACGACCGCCGGTCTTAAAGCTGGTGATGGCGTCTCGGATTTCTGCATCTCCACCAAGAAAAATATTATCGCCGAGCACGAGCGTGACACTTTGGTCGTCGATGAAATCGGCTCCGATCACGAACGCTTCAGCCAGTCCGCCGGGCTTGTCTTGGATTTCGTAAGTGAATTTCGCATTCCACTCCTTACCCGAACCCAACACCCGGAGGTAGTCACCGGCTCGATCCGGCGCGACAATTATCAATACCTCCGTAATTCCTGCTTGAAGTAATGTCTTGAGCGGATAAAAAATCATCGGCTGGTCGTAGACCGGTAGCAGCTGCTTGCTGGTGACTAAAGTCATCGGACGGAGTCGCGTTCCCTCGCCGCCGGCCAGGATGATCCCCTTCATAGGTCGTTTCGCTTCAATGTCCTAACGTAGTCCCCTACGGCCTCGCGCCAGTGGCGCAGCGGCGGCAGCTTGGTTGAACGCAAAACTGAGTATTTCGGGCGAACGGCCGGTCGTGGAAAGGCTGACGCGGGCACAGGTTCAAGTTTAACAGAAACGCCGGCTTGGGCAAATATCTCGCGGGCGAACTCATACCACGTGCAGGCGCCATCGTTGGTGCGATGAACGACACCCCGGACTTTGGAATCAATCAGCGCCGCCACGGCCTGAGCCAAATCCTCGGCATAGGTTGGACTGGAGATTTCGTCGTCGACTACGGAGAGCATATCCGACTGAGTTGCCTGCTGCAACATCCGCTGCACAAAGTCGAGCTTGCTGCTGGTTCCGCGCGCCTGGCCGAACAATCGCGATGTCCGAACTAGTATCCAATCACGTCCGCGCTGCTGTAATAGCTGTTCGCCGCGGTACTTGCTCCGGCCGTATGCGCTGAGTGGCGCTGGTTCGGCCGACTCGTCGTACCCATTGGTTTGACGCCCATCAAAAACGTAGTCAGTTGAAAGCTGGACAAGGGTCACGCCGATCTTGGCGCAGACGGCTGCCAATTCACCGACCGCTGAACCATTAATCGCGGTGGCCCGAGGTTCGTCCTGCTCGGCCCGGTCAACATCAGTAAACGCGGCGGCGTTGATTACCAGCTGCGGCTGAACCGACTGTACCTTCGGAGCAATGGAGCTGAGATCAGATAAATCGATGTCGGTTTGATCCCAGGCAACGAGCTCTTGATCATGAAAAGCCGGCTGCAGTGCGGTACCGAGCGTACCCTGCGCGCCGACCAGTAGAATCCTCATTCCGTCGTGCCGTACTGGCGCTGGTAGTACTCTCGGAACGAGCCGGCTTTAATTTTTTTCCACCACCACTCGTTGTCCCGGTACCAGCGAACAGTTGAAGCCAAACCCTGATCGAAGCTTCGCGTCGGCTGCCAGCCGAGTTCGGTCCGTAACTTGCTGCTGTCGATGGCGTAGCGGGCGTCGTGACCCGGCCGGTCTTTGACGTACTCAATCATGTCTTCACCCATGCTCAGCAGCTTCAGAATTTTCCTGGTGACTTCGATGTTCGCCAGCCGGTCGCCAGTCCCGATGTTGTACACTTCACCGGGAACCCCCGTGCTGATAATGGTATCAATCGCCAAGCAGTGATCAGGCACGTAGATCCATTCTCGGACCTGCTGCCCATCGCCGTAGACTGGAACTTTTTTACCCTCTAATAAATTGGTAACGAACAGCGGAATCAGCTTTTCCGGATTCTCGTACGGTCCAAAAAAATTGACGCTGTGCGTGACAATGGTCGGGAGTTGGTACGTCCGCCAGTATGCCCGCACCAGGTGATCGGCGCCGGCTTTCGAAGCCGAGTACGGGCTGGACGGATCGAAGGGAGTGGTTTCAGAAAACAGACCTTCGGTCATCGACCCGAAAACCTCGTCCGTGGAAATTTGGACGAACCGCTTGACCCCATGCCGTTTCGATGCTTCCAGCAGGGTAAATGTGCCTAGCACGTCGGTCTGAATGAAAGCCCGCGGATCGTGAATCGAACGGTCAACGTGCGTTTCCGCGGCGTAATTGAGTATTATCTCCGGCCGGTGCTGCCTAAAAACATTCTCAACAGCGGTTTCGTCAGCAATGTCACCTTTGACAAAGGAGTAGTGCGGGTGGCCGACAATGTCCTTGAGGTTGTCGAGATTCCCAGCGTACGTCAGCTTGTCCAGGTTGACCACTTCGGCGTCGGCGTACTTGTTGAGCAGGAATCGAACCATGTTCGATCCCATGAACCCAGCGCCGCCGGTCAACAGGATGCGCATGCTACGTCCCCTGCTGCCAGGCGGCCAGGTACGTTCGCTGCCTCGGCGTCAGGCGGTCGATCCGCATGCCGAGCGAGGCGAGTTTCAGGCGGGCGATTTCTTGATCTAGCTCGTCCGGTAGCGTGTAGACGCGGCGCTCGAGAGAACGGTGACGCTTGACTACGTACTCGGCGGCCAACGCCTGATTGGCGAAACTCATGTCCATGACTGCAGCCGGGTGCCCTTCTGCCGCAGCCAAATTCAGCAGCCGGCCGTCGGCGATCAAAAAGACAGTTTTGTTGCGGCTAATTTCTAAGGCCTGCAGTAAAGGCCGGGCTTGGTAGCGTCGCTGCGCTAGCCGGCGAATGCCGCGAACGTCTATCTCGACGTCAAAGTGCCCGCTATTGCCGATAACCGAGCCGTTCTGCATGACCCGCACGTGCTCCGGACGGATGACCGCGGCGTCGCCGGTAACGGTGATAAACAGATTGCCAACCCGCGCAGCCGCCGACATAGGCATGACTTCAAAACCGTCTAAGTTAGCTTCGAGGGCGCGAATGGGATCAACCTCAGTGACAATCACGTGCGCGCCCATGCCGCGCGCGCGCGTGGCCACTCCCTTGCCGCAAAACCCGTAGCCAGCGACGACTACCGTTTTGCCGGCCAGCAGGATATTGGTGGCCCGCAGGATGCCGTCGATGGTGCTCTGACCAGTGCCGTAGCGGTTGTCGAAGAAGTGCTTGGTTTTTGAATCATTCACGGCGATCACCGGAAAGCGCAGTACGCCATGCCGCTCCATGCTCTTCAATCGAATGACTCCGGTGGTTGTCTCTTCGGTTGAACCTAAGACTTTCTTGGCCTGCGGCTTGCGTTCGCTGTGCAGCAGCGATACCAGGTCAGCGCCGTCGTCCATGGTCAGCTGCGGCTGGGCGTCGAGTACGGCTTTTAAGTGGCGGTAGTAGGTCTGACGGTCCTCGCCCTTTCTGGCGAACACCGGTATCTTGAAATACTTAACAATGGCTGCGGCTGCATCGTCTTGGGTCGAGAGTGGGTTGGAGGCGCACAGCAAAACCTCTGCGCCGCCAGCCTGCAAGGTCTGGGCCAGGACCGCCGTCTCGGTGGTGACGTGCAAGCAGCAAGCAATCGTCTTTCCGCGGAGGGGTTTGTGCTTAGCAAACCGCTGGCGGATCGTTCGTAGCACGTCCATCTGCCGCTCAGCCCAATCGATCCGCTGCTTACCGGCAGCCGCTAAGGCCAGATTTGCAACATCGTACTTCATGAGAACTCCTTTTGGTTACGGTGGTGAGCTCGTGCCGAAAGTAGCGCGGTACCGACGGGCAAAGTCTGCCACGGTGAAGCGATGCGTTTGGGTGCCCGGAAGCTCGACAGTGTAGACGCTGGCAACGGCCCCCATTTTAGCAGCCGTGACCAGTGACTGTCCACGGACCAGCGCCGCTACCAACCCAGCGCGGTATGCATCTCCGGCTCCGGTCGGATCAACCACGGTCCTGGGTTTGGCGGCTGGAATCCTGACCCGGCTCGATCCTTGCTGCACCACTGAACCTCGCGGACCGAGCGTGGTAACGACGTAGCGGACTTGACTGGCGAGCGCCCGAGGCTTGACGCGCGCGCGCCGGCACAGCAGTTCAAGTTCGTAGTCATTGGAAATAAGGCCGTCGGCTCGGTCGAGCATGGCCCGGATGTCTTGGCTGCTCAAGATCGGCAAGCTCTGTCCCGGGTCGAACAAGTACGGAACCTTCAATCGGCTAAACTGTCGTGATGCCAGTAGCATGTCACGAGGATTTCCGGGCGCGATAATTCCGTAAATCGCCGTCGGTAGCAGCTTGGCGATCGACGACATGGCTAAGGCCGGAACCGACAATGCTCCAAGTTGAAAGGCAGAAATTTGATTATCGTCACGGTCAGTGATCACGTAGGCGGCGGCGGTTCGTTTGCCCGGAACACGGCGAATTCCGGCCAGCTCGATGCGTGAACGCTCCAGCCAGGCGCGGTAGTTCGAAAAATCGGTTCCAACGCTGCCAATCGGAATGACGGGACGGCCGAGCAGCCGGAGCGTGTAGCTGATGTTACCGGCGGTGCCGCCGAAGCTCTCCTGAACATCCTGGACCGTAAAGCTAACGCTCAGCTGGTGAATTTTATCGGGCAGGATGGCCTGGCGAAAACGACCGGGAAAATCAAAAATCCGATCGTAGGCAATTGATCCGACCACGACGACCGGCGGGCGGATCATCGATGCTTGGTGGTCCAGTCGAACCCGATGGTCGGATCGTCGAAAGGGATGCGCTGCTCGTCTGGTTGAGCCGCCTGGTACGAGGCCGTCGTCACGTAGACGAGCACCACGGGCTTGCGACCGAGCACTCGGTAGCCGTGAGCCACCCCTTTCGGAATTTTGATGACGACCGGCTGTTGCTCCCCGGCGTAGATGACGTCGGTCTGTCCAGCGGTCGGCGAATCCGGCCGCCGATCGTAGAGCACGACCTGAGCCATGCCTTCAGCCACGTACCATAC
>JACQKI010000022.1 GCA_016204645.1 Candidatus Kerfeldbacteria bacterium | reverse complement strand
ATGTAGATCGGCGAGGTAGTGGCTTGGAAACCATTCGCCGTTCGAACGTTGACCATGACGGCTGACCACAATCCTGAGACTGGGTACTCATTGCCTGGCAGCGTCAGGTTCAAAGTCGTACCAGACAACACCACGGTCGTCGTTTCCACGGCGGACGGTGTCAGGTGGTAGATCCGAGCCTGCGAGAACTGACCGTGCTCGCTTCTCAGGCTGGAACCTTGCAGGCGAATGGTGGCATCCGACGCAAACGCGTACTGCCCGCCGATTGTTCCGTCAGTCAAGCCGTCGCCGTCTGCATCTACCCAGACTGTGAAGGCCGGCCCGTCCGACACGACCATGTGCCGGTTCCGGATGGCGTCCAGGATGCCGGCCTGGTTCAAGCCGCTCGGGCTGTAGACCAACGTGTGCACCTTGCCAATCGCGTTGTCGTTGACCACTTTGCTGGTAATGCCGTACTGGTTGGTGTACTTCCGACCGAGGTCACCGTGGGCATCAGACCCGCCGGACAATCCGAACATCCGAACCATCGGACTAAGGTACCGTTGGACTAGACGCATGAAGTCGCGCAGCCCTTCGTTCCAAACATCTTCCCAGTTCGGGTTGGCTTGCCAGTCGTACTCGTACAGCAAGTCGTCGTTCTCCACCGTATTGTTGAACACGGTTCGTTTCTCGTTGTAGAACTCCGAGCCAGCGAACTGCGGGTACGCGGCGGCAATGTCGAAGTTGGTGTCGCTCCACTTCGTCAGTTCGCCGCCGTAACCGACCGAGAACGTCCGTGATGGATGCGCTGCCATGGCCACGGCGTTCTGCACGGCCACCGAGTCCATTCCCTGCCGCAGTGTCCATAAAAGCCCACTCGAATTCTGCGAGCAGCACTCTTCCGGGGCCAACAATGGCCGCGTCAACCCTGACGCAACCAGGTGGATCCGGTCTTCAAATCCAGGCGACTGATTAACCTGGTCGGAGTCGAGAGTCAGCTCCTCGCCGGGAATCAACAGCACCGTCTCGTCAGACAGTGAGTCGGCCTCGGCCGCGAGTTGGTTCCATCCAAACTCATTGAGCGAGGTCTTGATGTCGGTTGAGTGGTCAGTCAGCAACACCACGTGCAACCCGACTGCTTCGGCTGACTGCCGCACCATCCACATGAACCCGCCGAACTCGAAGATATTGTCGGTGAAACGCGTGTGGTAGTGCGTGTCGGTTCGGTACCAGTTCGACAAGTCCGGCAAGGGCTGGGCGACCGTCACACGGTTGAAGTACCGGCTGACGTGCGTGGCGCTGCAGAACGTGTCGCGGAATCGTAATTCCCACTCGAACAGCGCCGTATCACCGAGGCCGGGCGCGGGCGAGCCAATCTCGTTGGTTCCAAATCCTCCATAGTAGTAGAACTGATCAGCGTTGATGATGCGGTTGGCATCGACTTGCTGGAGCAGGGTCCGCGTCCCGCCGACGCGACGGTACAGTCGCAAGTACTCCAGACACATGGTGTTCTCGTTTGCGTCTTTGATCACGAAGACCATCGGGATAAACCCCTGCCGCGCGATCCAAGCCGCATCACCAAACTGCTCCTTGGCGCCGTCGTTCCAGTAGTTGACTTGCAACGGCTCAGCGTCGTGGTTGAAGCTGGTCGAACCTCGAAGCAACCTCAGCGACATTGTCCGAAAGTTCGGCCAGACAACTCCTTCCACCACCTCAACGCCATTCCGAATCTCCTGCCGGACGATTGTCTGCGCCACGACTGACTGCCTGCCCGTAGTCAGCATGACCATGGCCATCAACATGCTCCAGGCGTATCGCATCCCTAGTTTCTCCTTTCCGAGTTTTCAGCGAACGGTCAACCCCGTACTACAACCCCCCCCCACGTTTCGGGCAGCTAGGGGTGGGTTTGTATTTCACGTCAACTCCGTAAATAACCGATCCGTGTGGGTTGTAGTACGGGGTCAATTACCCCGTCCACGTCGTCGTGATTGCGGGATCTACATCAATGGTCTAAAACACCGTGCCAACCCTGTCAACCTATACCGGATTGAGGCCCGATGCGCTACAATAGTGCTCTATGAACGTGTCGGTCTTACTCGCGGAGGTTAATTGGCCGCGGAAATTTTGGCACCTGGTCGGCGGGATTGTGGCGATTGCCATTCCCCTGCTGGTGCCGTGGCCGTGGCCTTTTTTCGCCGCCCTGGCCACGCTCCTAACGTGGGTCACCATTGAATCGCTCCGCCGGCGCGAACCGTGGTTCGGGCGGTTGTTCTTTTCGCTGTCCGCGCCGTTTGTCCGGCACTTTGAACGCCGGCGCTACGTCGGCAACACGTGGTTTGCCTTGGGCGCGACGATTCTGACCGGCATCTTCCACGACCCGATCCTGGTCTCGGCCTCGCTGATCGGCTGGACGTTCGGCGACCCGGCAGCGGAAATCATCGGCCGAATAATCCGGTCGCGGCCGTACTTCGGCAGCGAAAAGTCGGTGGTCGGTACGCTCGGCTGCTTCGTGGTCAGCCTGACCGCCTACCTGGTCTTTTTCCGGTTGATCGGGATTAGCGGGGAAGTCTACTGGTCGGCGGCGCTGACCGGCGCGGCGGCGACGACCTTGGCCGAGGCTTTTTCCTTAAGTTTTACGGTCAACGACAACTTCACCATCCCGCTGCTGACCGCCTTGGCGTTGTCGTACGTGCTGGTTTAAGATTGGAGACGTCAGATTTGAGGTTGGAGTTATCAGCTGATGTAGATTTTACTCCAATCTCAAATCTCGAATCTGATTACTTCTTCTCCTGAACACTCCAACCCCGCTCGCCCCGAACGATTTCACCGGCCACGGTAAATCCGGCGGCTTTGGTGTGTCCGCCGCCGCCGTAGACAGCCGCCAGGTCAGCCACGTTGACGTCCGGTTGCTTGGTCCGCAGGCTACCCTTGATCAGCCCTCCGCTTTTTTCCCGCAGCACCAGAATAATCCGAGCGTCTTCCAGGCTGTTCAGAAAGTTAGCAATGCCTTCGGTACTTTCAGTGCTGTCGAGGTCAACGCCGCACTCGCGCAAGTCCTGCAGGGTCAGCGCGGTCGAGACCGTGCCCGTGGCCGGATCGCGGACCAACCGTTCCAGGGCTCGACCCCACAGCTGGAGGGTGCGCAGCGACTTCGTGCGCATGGTGGCCTGAACGATGCGGCGCAGGTTGGCGCCGCGCTTGAGCAGCTCGGCGGCCGTTTCCATTGCTTCCAGTGTGGTGCTGAGGTTTTGGAAACCGCCGGTGTCGGTCACGATCCCGGTCAGCAGCGCTGTGGCCGCGGCTGGGCTGACGCTAATGCCGTTGGCGGCACAGTACTCGGCCACCAGTTCGGAAGTCGACGAGGCAGCTGTCTCAACAATCGCCAAATCGACCAGCTGCCGGTCACGCCAGGTGGTCCGAGTCGGGTGGTGGTCAAGCAGCGCTACGAACGGTCGATGGGCGCCGAGGAAGTACAGCTTTTCGGCCAAGTGAGTCCGTTGTACGTCTCCGCAGTCGAAGAGCATGACCAGATCCGCGTCGTCCACCGTCACCGATTCGGCCTCGGTGACTACCGTCTCGATGCCGGGCAAGAACGCGTACCCGGACGGAGAAGACTCGGGTGCCAAAGCCACAACCGTGCGACCAGCTAGGACTAGCTGACGAAACGCCAGCAGTGACCCAAACGCGTCGCCGTCGGCCCGTTCGTGGGTGGCAAGGACAATCCGCTTGGCCCGAGCCACCAGCTCGGCCAGCCGACGGTAACGTTGCTGTCGGGAAGCGTTCATAAAAGCGGAAACAGGCCAGCTTACCGGTTTCCGTCCAGACCGTCAAGCAGCTGCTCAATCCGGGCGGCTTGGTCTTCCCCCTGGTCCGGGATGAACCGCAGCCGCGGCACGCTTTCCATCACCAGTTTGCGGTTGAGCTGCTGCTGCAAGACGCCGATCACCCGCTCCAGCCGCTCAAACACTTCCGAGGCCCGGCTGGACGGATGCACCGACAGCCAGACCGTGGCGTGCTCGAGGTCGGGCGAGACCTTTACGCGCGTCACGGTGGCGAGCACGCCCGGCGGCACCTCGACTTCGCGCTCGAACAGCGCGCTGACTTCCTGCCGCAGCAGCTCACTGACACGATCGAGCCGGTCGCCGCCGAGCACCTATCCTCCGATGTGCCGGGCGCGCACTTCGCGGGTGAACACCACCACCGTATCGTTCAGCTGGACCACTGGCTGACCTTCGAATTTCATGCCGCACTCCTGTCCCTGGGTAACCTCGTGCACGGGCGTTTTCAGGACTTGCAGGTTGGAGAGCTTGCCCTCGGCCACCACTGCGTCGTTGCGCAGCACCCGCAGGCGGCTGCCGTTCACGACTTTGCCGGCCGTCACCTTGCCGCCGATGATCTGGTAGATGCGTTCGGTCCGGAAAACTCCCAGGATCTTAACCCGGCCGAGCTCGGTTTCCAGAACCTCGGGCGACAGCATCCGCTCCAGCGCGGACCTGACCTCGTCGACCAGATCGTAAATGACTTTGTGCGTCTTGATGGTCGCGTGCTTGCCGCGAGCGACTGACTCGGCCGCCGGCGTGGCCACGACGTTGAAACCGAGCAGCAGCGCCTGCGAGGTCTCGGCTCGCAGCACGTCCGCTTCGGTGATATTTCCGAGGCCGGTCTGGATCAGCTCGGCCGAGACCTCCGGATGCTTGAGTTTATTCAGCGATTCTTTGATGGCTTCAAGCGAACCGAGTGTGTCAGCGCGGATCACCACGTTCAGTTTCTGGGCTTTGCCTGGACGCTCTTCACTCGTCGACTCAGACACAACCGGCGCCGCGCCAGCTCCTCGACGTAAAACCTTCTTTGACTTCAGTTCGCGAATCACCTTCGGATCGGTTTCGACCTGCAAAACATCGCCGACTTCCGGCGCGCCCTTTAAACCCAGGATCCGGGCCGGCACCGACGGTCCGGCTTGTTCGATCGGCTGGCCCGTGTAGTCGCGCAAGGCTTTGACCTTGCCCCACACGTCCCCGATGCTGGCCACGTCCCCAATGCGGAGCGTGCCGGTGTGGACCAAGGCCGTGACCACCGGGCCTTCGCCCGGATCGACGTGCGATTCGATGATGGTGCCGACGGCCGGTCGGTCGGGATTGGCTTTAAGGTTCTGGCGCTCGACCTCGGCCACCAGCAGGACCGAATCCAGCAACTCGGTCAAGCCGGTGCCGGTGGCCGCCGACACGCCGACCGACACGACTTGTCCGCCGTAACCCTCGACCAGAACGTTTTTCTCGGCCAGCTGCTGCATGACCCGCTGCGGATTTGCCTCGGGCTTATCGATTTTGTTGATGGCCACCACGAACGGCAGCTTGGCTTCGGTGATGATGCGGACGGCTTCTTCGGTCTGGGGTTTGACACCGTCGTCGGCCGCCACTACCAGTATGGCCACGTCGGCCACGCGCGCGCCGCGCGAGCGCATGGCCGTGAAGGCTTCGTGGCCGGGCGTATCGATGAACGTGATTGGCCGGCCTTTTTCCGTCACTTGGTACGCCCCGATGTGCTGCGTAATGCCGCCGGCCTCGCCTTCCATGATGTTGGTCTTCCGAATTGCGTCCAGCAGCTTGGTCTTACCGTGGTCGACGTGCCCCATGACCACCACCACGGGGGCGCGCTCAACCACTTTCGAATTGTCGGTTTCCTTGATCAGTTCCGACAGGCTCTGCCGATCGACCTGCTCCTTGGTTTGCTCAAGCTCCGGAGCGAAGCCCAAATCGTCGGCTACGATCGCAGCCGTATCGTAGTCGATCTCTTCATTCATCGCCGCCATCACGCCGCTCTTGACCAGTTCCGTCATGACGGTTGTCAACGGCAATCCTAAACGCTCTGCGAACGCCTTGACTGCGATGCGCGCCGGGAGCACAACTGATTTTTTTGCGGTCGCGGTAACCGTCATAGAGCGGATAAACCTCGTTTAGAAGGTTTCTAGAAAAACTGGTTTCAAGAGTTCAAACACAAAAATATATACTCTACGCCCTTCTAACGGGGTGAACGTTACCGCCAAACAGGCCCGAAGTCAAGCATTCACAACGGCGCGACTACACGGTAGACTGACAATACTAACCACTAGCAACTGACCACTAACCACTGCTTCTATGTCCGAAATCCCTCAGCCAGAGTATCGATCGCACGGTTTCTCACTTGAGGAAATCTTGGCGCAACTTAAAGGTCGCCTTGAACTCGACCAGCAAGAACTTCAGGCTCAGCTCGACTCGCTCAAGGCAGACGGGCGCGCCCGGTACACTGATCGCAACGGCCAGACCATCACGGTTGAGCGCTACCCGGACGGGAAGTACGGTTTCGAAACTTCCGAGCCGGCCGAGTAGCAAACCGTGGCCGTTCGACTGGATGTTCCACGAGGAACGGTCGGTTGTTCTTAGGCCGGCTCGAGGATCGTAACCGGAACCTTGGCTAGCCGCTTGAACCGTTCGGCGTCGTCTTTACTTCCGACAATCGATCCGTAGTGCATGGGAATGGCTAATGTCGGCTTAAAGGTATTGACCGCTTCGGCGGCTTCTTCAGCAGTCATGACATAGGTGCCGGAGACCGGCACTAACGCGATGTCGATGTTCTTCAGTGTTTTCATTTCCGGTATTAAATCGGTGTCGCCGGCATGGTAAATCCGTTGGCCCTCAAGCGTGATGATAAACCCGACGCGAGGATCGGCCTGGGGATGGAAACTCTTGTCCAGGTTGTAGGCTGGGACGGCTTCGATCGCCAGGCCGTTGACGGAGTGCCGATCGCCAGGCCGGACGATGATTAGGCGTCCGGTCAGCAGCTCCGGCCCGCAGACCGCGGCAGCCACGGTCGTGGTGGTCGGCTTGAGAACCGTCTTGAAATCGTTGGGCGAGCAGTGGTCGAAGTGCTCGTGCGTAATCAGCAGCACGTCGGCCGGTTCCTGCGGCGGCTTGAGCTGAAACGGATCGATGTAGACCACCTGGCCCCCGCCGACGATCTTAAAGCAGTCGTGCCCGAGCCAGGTCAAATTGTCGAGGACGGACGGCATCCGGCTGCTTAAAACAGGCGGTCTTTGCCGACGATGACGCGCAGTTTGCGCGGCGCCACCTCGACCGTGACCGGAGTCTTGACGACGGTCTGGCCGTCGAGCATCAGCGGGATGCTGGCCGTCGGCGAAAAAATCTTTGCCCGCTTGAGCGGCAGGATGCTCGGCCGCGCCGGCGGCTTGCGGAATAAGTTCCAGCCGACGGCTTGCTCTTCGATCACCGCTTCGAGCACGCCGTCCTCCGGGCTGCAGGCGCCGACCCGCCGGCTGCGCGGCGAAAAGTTGCAGATGCTGAACGGGCGGGGCAGGCCCAGCAACGAAACCCGGTAGTGGCCGTCGCACTCGACCGTCACGTCCTGGGCCGGAATGTCGAGCGAAAACAAGAAGTACTGATCGTTGACCTTGCCGAGGTCAATGGTCCGGACGATCCGCTTCGAGAGGACGTCGCAGGCAGCTTCGCCGGCCGGCAGCCCGAGGGCCGACGCGATCTGCTGCTGCGGACCGACCGGTATGACGCCGAGGGTAACGTTGTACCGGGCTACGATCGAGACCGCCCGAGCCACGGCCGCGTCGTCACCGACAATCACGATGGTTTCGGCTCCGCGTTTGATCGCACCCTCAATCAGCTCGCGCATGTTCTTCAGAATAGTCAGGCGGTCCATCCGACCGTTAATGCCGAGCTCAATAATCCGGAACTCGATCCGGTTGATGATGGCGCTGTACTTGCTGTCGGCCAGCGGCGAGTCGAAGAGGTAGTAGTACATGCCGCCCTAGGCCGCGCGTTTCTTTTCCGGTTTCTCTGCGACCGGTGGGGTCGCCAACCCGGCCTCGCCTTTGACCATGGTGCACTTTCCGTTCAGCACGGCGCCGTTGGCCACGGTCAGGCTCATGGTTTCGACGTTGCCAAAAACCTTGGCCGATGGACCGAGGTCGAGTCGGCCGTTGGCCTTTACGTTGCCGTGGACTTCGCCAGCCACGGTGACATTGGCAGCCTCGATGTCAGCCTTGATTTTCGCGCCCTCGCCGACGCGGAGGTCTTTCGACGTCCGAATGGTCCCGGTGACCGACCCTTCGACCACGACGTTGCCCGAGCCGACAAAGTTGCCTTCGACTTTAACCGACGGACCGATGACCGTCTCGGCGCTCCGGTCACCCGGTTCCTCGCGGGTAAACATGGCCATACCTACATCTCCTTACTGCGTACTCGTGCGTACGTAAAGTACACGCTTAAAGATTGATGCCCAATGCAGGCACCATTGTACGTCGGCGTCACCAACCTGTCAACGGACCGGCCTGAACCAGCACTGACGGTTGAACACCGTAAGTGTTCATCAGACTGGCCAACCTTCTTCAGCCGGGTGGAATGGTCAGCGTCCAGCCGGGTAGGATGACGCGCGGGTTAGTCAGGAGCGAGGGGAAGGCGTCGGCGTTGGCGTCGACTAATCGCTGGAACTGTCGACCGTCACCCAAGTACCGTTCAGCCAAGCGCCACAGCGAATCGCCGGATTGAACCGTGTACTGGCTGGTTTTCTTGACCTTGACCACGGGCTTGGGAGGGGTGCCGCCAAGGACAATGGTCAGTCGTTGTTTGACCAAGCTCGTCCGGCCGACCGCGTCGGTCGACTGGGCGTAGACCGTGTGTTTGCCGTCAGCCACATCGCTCAAGTCAATGACGGCGCTGAAACTTCTCGTTTTAGTTGCGCTGCCGGTCAGCCGAACCGTAGCCACCACTTGGCCGTCGAGGAATATTCTCACGGTCTGACCGCCTTTGGCCACGCCGGTCAGGGTCAGCGTCGGGTCGGCACCATCCTTCAGAATCGGCGTCAGTAGGGTCGGCGGAATTGCCCGGCCCACCGTCGAGGCTGCGGTATTGGTCGTGAAGGTCGCATCAGCTGTAGTGACGGTCGTGCTGCCGATGCTCTGCAGGTGGTAGTGGTAGGTCGTGCCAGCCTGCAAACCCTTAACCTGCAGCCGGTGGTCAGTCACCCGCTCGTCCTGCGACCGAACCGTACCGTAGCTGGTGGTTGTACCGAGGCGGACTTTTGAGGTCGCGGCTTCGTTCGTCGTCCAGAAGAACGTGGCAATGGTTTCACCGGCAATCACCCGAACGTTACTAATGACCGTAGCGGCCGTCTCGGTTGGGGTCGTAAAGGTAGCGTCGGCGTCATTGTCAGTAGTCGTACCAGTGGAAATGACTTCGTAGTGGTAGGTTGTGTTCGGCGTCAGGCCGGTAATGATCAGGCTGTGCGACGTCTTGGGCGTCAAATCGGACACTTCGGAACCGTAATCGGTCGACAGCCCGTACCGGACTTTTGATGTGGCCGCCTCGTTGGTCGTCCAGGTAATAGTCACCGAGGTCGAGCTATTCTTGGTCACCTGGACATTGGTAATGACGGTGGCGGCGGTCGACGAGGTGGTGAAGGCGAGATCGGAGGACGTCGCAGCATTAGCGGCCGCATCAGTGCTCAGGGCGCGGGCGTGGAACGTGGTGTTAGCGGCCAAGCCGGTCAGCTGGACCGAGTGGCTGGTAACCAGCGCTGCATCGAGCGTGGTAGTGTTACCGTACGACGCGGTCGTTCCCCATTCGAGTTGCGTGGTGGCGGCTTCGTTCGTGGCCCAGGTCAGGGTGGCCGAGCTGGACGTGGT
>JACQKI010000021.1 GCA_016204645.1 Candidatus Kerfeldbacteria bacterium | reverse complement strand
TTCCTATCTGGTTCTCCGCTGGAGAACCGGTTCGGGTGAGAAGAAAGAGTTCCAGCACCAGCCGCAGTGGGACCCAAACGCTGCCGTGCGGATCGTCCTTCGACCAGTTATTGAGGTCGAAGCGTCGGATTCGCAAGGTGCGCGCACGATCGTCGCCACGATTCCCCTGGAATCCGTGGAGTCGATCGACGTGGAGGATGCCGAGAGTCGTGATATCTACGCCGATGATCCCGGCGAAGATGCATGGACTGAGGTTTTCCTCCCCGTGGCCCGTTGGGTCCGTCACCCGGATGTGGGCCTCCTGCGCTTTACGGCGTAGGCAGCCTCTTCGGGGGAACAGGTTTTCGGGAGCGACCTGCGCAATGCTCCCACCACAGCCACCACGGACTCCGCGGTGGCTTTAGCTTTAGGCCGTTTCTGAAGTTTTTCACATGCTTCCTGGCCAGTCCATCGAGCATGTGTTCTCGAATCCGAAGGGACTTTGGCGTGACTTTAACAAGTTCAGGATGACAACAAAGCCGGATTTCTTCTTTGAGTTAAGCGTCTTCCTCGTCCTTGGTTTCCGGAATTTCGGCTTCGTCTTCGTCACCGACCAGATAGTCGCCGCCGTCGGTTCCGGTTTTGGTCAAGAGGGCCTCGGCTTGCGACCACATCAACTGCAGCGATTCGGAATAATTCTTGACGTTGGCGCCGGCATCCAGCTCGGCGTTGGCGATCTTGTCTTCCAACACTTCGTCGATTAAGTTCATGTACGCGTCGCGGTCGAGCGCGCCTTCGCTTTCCATCCGCCCGACGATTTCGCGGAAGACCTGGCTCAAGTCAAATTCGACGTTTTCCATAGGTACATCAAGTATAGCAAATAGTGAGAGCTGAAGCCATCCGTTACGTTACCAATTGTCCGACCGCGACGCCGATGGCGATCGCCGAGCCGCCGAGGACAGCCATGCGTAGCGCGGTCTTGAACGGGTGAACGCGAAACTCGGTGCCGCTGACCAGACCAAGTCCGAATAAGGCCGCGGTCGAGAGCGCAATTGAAAACCAGAAAGCCGTGCTGACATCAAAAATTAGGTACGGCCCGAGCGGAATAAGTCCCAAGAGGAAATAGGAGAAGAACATTAACACTCCGCCGATAACGGCGTCACGGGCCGGTACTTCGGCTTTAGCTAAGTACTCTTCAGCCGAGTTTTCCGACAGAAAGCTGCCGACCGCCATAGACAGCGCTTCAACGAAAATCAGGACCACGCCGGTCAGGATCACGGCCGACTGGGCCGAGCCAGCCGCGGCAATGCCGGACAGCAACCCGACGGTCGAGACCAGGCTGTCCTCGCCGCCGAAAAGCACGTTGCGGATGTACATCGCCCGGACCAGCCGCGAGCGCTGTCTGACTCGGTGGACGCGCATCCTAGGACGTGCCGAGCGGTTCGACTGTCACCGCGGTCATGACGTCGCCGGCGCGAAGCTGGTCAACGACGTCTTGGCCGGTTACGACCTGGCCGAAGATGGTGTAGTTTTTCGGTAGGCTGAGCGTGTCTTCGAGCATGATGAAGAACTGACTGCCGTTGGTATTGGGACCGGCGTTGGCCATAGCCAGCGTGCCTTTGGTGTACCCGCGCGAAACTGGCTCGTCGCGGAACGTATAGCCCGGACCGCCCCGGCCGGTGCCCAGCGGATCGCCGCCTTGAATGACGAAGCCGGGTTCGAAACGGTGGAAGGTCAAACCGTTGTAAAACCCTTTTTGGATGAGGGTAATGAAGTTACTGACGGCGATTGGGGTTTCGGCCCCGAACAGCTCGATGACGATCGTGCCTTTGGTGGTGACGAGGCGGGCCTGCCGGTCGGTCCGTTCAGCCTCAGGCAGGACGGTTAGCGCGCCAGCCGGATTGCTGATCGGCGGTTCGGAATTAGCGTTGTTCATAGTTGGCTTGCTGCAGGCCCCGCCGATGAGCAAAACGGCGCTAGCTGTTACTACCAGAGTGGAGAACAGGCGGGGCATTACTGGGGTGCTTGGTTGGCTGCTTTTTCCCAGAGTTCCAGGCCTTCAGCGTAGTCCTCATGCCCGTCTTGCGTGCCGGACAGGCACGACATACACTCAGTGAATTGTTCGCCTTGGCGGAAGTACCGGTGGTAGCCACAGGGTACGCAAACGTACTCGCCATCTTCTGTAACGTCGTCGCCGCGGTTGTAGGTCGTGTTTAGTTCGGCCATCTATGAGTAGTGTACTGCGGCTTCAAGTCTCGGGCAACTGTCGCGCTCAGCGTCGCCGTTGCTCAGCCCGCCGGACCGCGTGCTCGGACAGTCCGAAGTGGTGTCCGAGTTCGTGCCACACGGTCCGGGCGACTTCTTCGCGAATAGCCGCCGGCGTCCGAGCGACGGCCTCGATAGATTTTTGAAAGACCGTGATTTTATCGGGCAGCATTGGTTCTTGGCCGTAGCGGCTGATGCGCGGCACGCCTTCGTACAAACCGAGCAGCAGCGAGCCGGGCCGGACGCCCCCTTTTCGAAGCTGGGCGGGCGTCGGTTCGTCGGCCACCAGGATGGCGACGTTGCGCAGCAACCGCCGGAAGCGTTCCGGTATGCGCGCTAAGCCTTGCTGGACGAGTTCTTCGAAGACCGATCGTTCCATCGGTTGTATGGTACCACGAACCCCGCACCTTCCTAAGTCAGGAAGGTGCGGGGTATTTGTGGCTTGGTTGTGGATCTTAGCTCAGCGGGTACTTCGTGCCGCGCTTTATGATGTGCTCTTCCCACTCTTTGACCTCAAACATTTTCTGGAAGTAGCGGCGCGCGGTTTCGACGTCGAGCTTGCCTTGGCAGGTGTAGACGTCGATCGAGACGAAGCCCTGCTCCGGGAAGGTGTGAATCGAGATGTGGCTCTCGGCGATCATGACCATGCCCGAGAAACCGCCCATATCTTTCTTACCGTTGCCCGGGTAGTGTACCACGTACGGCGTGATGATTTTCTTCATGTCCAGGAGGTCGGGGCTGTCGTTCAGCGCCGTAAACACCCGGTGCATGTCGTTGAGCTTTTTTGGACTGGCACCGTAACCGTCGAGAGTCAGGTGCGTGCCGAAACGGGTCGCGCTCGGTGGTTTGGTTTTTGTTTGGACGGCGGCAATCGGCCGTTCCACGGTGGCAACATTGGCCATCGCGTTTCCTTTGTCTGCCCGAGTTGACGGACCAGGGCGACTGATGAAGTCGTCGATTTGACGACTTCGGCGCACCAGTCGGATTCGGGGCCTCTAGCACCTTTCAAAGAAAGGCGCTGGATTAGCACTTACCGCGTGTGCCGAATCTCGAACAGACTCATGTATAAGGTACGCGTAAAGTGTAAAGGCTATGCAGCGTGTGTCAAGAAAAAAAATTACCTAACATTAGCAAAAAAATTTTTCAAACTGTGGATAACAACGCAACCGACAGCTGACTTTTGTCCGCCGACTAAAATTTTTTGACTTGCTCGACGTAGGTACAGAAGTTGCAGTCAGGAGTAGGTTTGGGCAGTGGGCTTACCAGGATGGTGACAGCCTTTTTTAGTTCCGGCACGACCTTGTCCGGATTAGTCTTCAGAGTTTTGACGCTGATTTCCATGGGGAACCCATGGTGGAGCCGGTCGCCGTGGCCGGGAAAGAAGTAGATCAGGTGGCCGATGCCGGTAGTCGGTCGGCCGTTCTGTTCAAGCAGAAAGGCATAGGAATCGAGTTGAAACTGGTAAGCCGGAATCAGTTCGCGGGCGTTTGGATCGGACGAGGCGGTTTTATGGTCGACCGGCGTGTAGGTGTGGTTGTCCGAAACTAAACACTCATCCAGCTTGCCGTAGTAGCCGTAACGGTCATCAATCGGGTGCCAGTACTTTTCTTGAAACGGGTGCTGCAGCTTTCCCTTTACCCGGCCGGCCACCATTGGCGGCAGCTCGTTCGTTCCTCGGTAGAGGTCGAAGTAACGCTTGATGACGACGTCGAAGCGGTTGGCTAGCCGGGATACGATGCCTTCGGGTTGCCGAATGCCCTGGTTCCGGTCCAGCCAAAAGCAGCGCGGGCAGCGGCGCATCGATTCGATGGCAGTGGCTGACAACCATGTCCTCTTTTTCTCGACGCCGCTGGACTCAGTCCGAGGTCGTGGACTGCGACGAGCAGCCACGGCCTGCCGGAAGGTTGACGGCCGGTCAGTCTGACCAGCCGCTGCTTTGGCGTTCGCGAACAAATCGCCTTGGCTCGCTTTTCTTTTGCGCGGCATGCTGGCGGTTTATTCGACTGTCTCGTTGACGGGCGCGAAGTCTTCCACGTCGGCGGACTCTTCTGAAGCGTCTCCGGCCGTCTCCTCTTCGACGTTTTCCTCGTCGGTGAGACTGGTATCTTCAAGGGCGGCTTCGTCTTCAATCAGCAACTCGTCGTCCAGGTCAAGTTCGTCCGACTCATTGATCAGCTCGTCTTCGATTGTTGAATCGGCCGGCTGTCGTTTGATTGCGGCGGTCACGCCCAGCCCAACCAACACGGCGGCAATGGCGATCAGGATAGTGGCGAGAAGCTTACGGTTGTGCATAGGCTGTAGTATAGCAGATTCTATCGATTGAACAGGATGAGGGCGGCGACGGTCGCGACAACAAAGCGGTAAAAAGCAAAGACATCGAGCCGGTGGTTGCGCAAAAAGCGTAGCAACAGACGAATCACCAGGTACCCGACGACGGCTGATGAAGCTATCCCCAAAGCGATCGCCGTGAGTTCGGTCGCTGGCCAAACCTCGATCGCCAGCAACTGTTTCAAGGCCGCACCGGCAACCGTCGGGATGGAGAGGAGAAAGGTAAAACGGGCGGCAGCCGCGCGGGACAAACCGGCCAGCATCCCGGCCACGATGGTGATGCCGGATCGGGAAACGCCCGGAATCAGGGCGAGCGCTTGGCTGAAACCGATGGCCAGGGAGGCGCGCCAAGAAATGGCGCTCAGCTCCAACCTCGGCCGGTGGATTCGTTCAGCAATCAGGAACAGCACGCCGATTGCGGCCATAGTAACAATCACCACTGCCGAAGAGCGAAGGGTAGAGAAAAAGCTTTCAAGTATCGCGCCGATCAGGGCGGCCGGAACTGCGGCCAGGAGAATCAGCCAGGCCAGCCGTCGCTCGGTCGCTAATTCGGCGCGCCCCGGATGCGTGACAGCTGTCAGCAACCGCCAGATGTCGCTCCAAAAGTACGTTAGTAACGCGATTAACGTCCCGACGTGGAGAGCGACGTCGAAGGTCAGCGAGTCGCGAACGTCTAGGCCGAAAAGTTCATGCGCCAGCAGCAAGTGGCCGGAGCTGGAAATCGGTAAAAATTCGGTCAGTCCCTGAATCGCACCGAGGACGATGGCGTCGAAGACTGCACTCACGAGCAGCAGCTACGGGGTGATTTCTTCCTTCTTTTCGCGGAGGAAGCTGGTCAGCTCTTCGAGGATTTCCAAGAACGATTTGAACGGAGCTTCGATCAGGAAGTCGAGGATGAACAGGACGATGTTGACTTTCGGCGCGCGCAAGCTGATCCAACGGCCGACGCGCAGGATCGGCAGCGTCAGGAAGTCGACGATGAAGCCGAGCGGACCTTCGCGCTGTTCGAGCACCACGTACTCGCGGGCGGAAATCCGGATGCGGACCGCGAAGAAGCTGATGATTGACAGAAAGAAGATGAACAGCGCGCCGCTGACGACGTTAAAGTTGAGCCAGCTGAGCAGGCGGATGATCAAGCCGAACGAAATGATGAACGTGGCGGCGTACAGCAGGGCGACGATGCCGCGCATCAGCGGACCCCGCCGGCCGGACATTTTCGCCCGTTTCAATAACTGACGACCATCATCCTTGTAAGCGATTTCGTGGACACCGGCGATCAGCTTGTCCGTGTTTTTCTTGCTCGGGACGCGGATGGTCGAGGCAACTAAGAACATCAGCAGCGGATGGAACAAGATGTTGATGCCGAGCGTGGCTCGGTCGACGGCGCCGTTGATGAACAGCTCGAACGGCACCTCCACGACGAAGGCCAGCAGCATCTTGGTCAAGAAGATGAAGATGAACGACCGGATGACGCTGCGACGCAGCCGGAGCCGGGCGTCGGCGTAGCGTCGGCCGGCCGCGCGGCGGATGGCTTCGTCCAAGAGTTCCGGCGATGCGAAGGTCGACAGCGCGGCCGACGGCTGTTCCTCAACCACGTCGCGGATGATCCAGAAAAAGGCAGTGTAGCGCTTGACGTAGCGGTAGAGGAATTCGCCCAGCGGGTGGTGCTGCTGCGCCTCGAGCTCGTCGCGCAGCTGGTTAAAGCTCCGGCCGAGTTGCTGCACGCCGGCTTCGTCCAGGCGGTCCCAGTCCGGCCGGTGCAGACGGAACAGCACGTAGGCGACCATGGCCTCGTCGGCTTTCAGCAGGGCGCGGTGGATGGCTAGGTACAGCTGGAGGTTTCGGTCAGTCTGGTTGATCGGCTGCGGCGCGACCAGCGTCAGGTCCTGGGTCGCAACCTCGTACATGGCTTCAGCCAGAGCCTGCTCCCGGCGGTTGGAGGCTAGGGCCTGCTCGATTTCTACGGCCGCCAGTCCGAGCAGCCAGCGGTGGAGCTCGTCGCGGTCGGTCCAGCTTAGCCCTTCGCCGGAGGTCCGGCTCAGGCTCAGCCAGCGGTCGGTGATCTGTCGAACGTGCTCGACTTTGCTTTCCGGCACGTAGTCGTTCGGCAGGTAGCGGGCCTGGATCAGCTCGACGATCAGCGGTCGGGCGACGGTTGCCCCGGTTCCGCCGCCGAGCAGAACCCGGCGCTTGAGAATGCGGTGGATGGCGTTCTTGCGGAGCAGGTGCTCTTCTTTGTAGTCGATGATGTTGCGGATTTTTTCGTACACGAACGCCAGCCGGCTGACCGTGTCGGACACGTGGATTCGGTTTCCGCCGGCGTCCGCGCTTTCGTCGGTCGGTTTTTGAAACGAAGCTAAAACGCGTTGCAGCGGTCGCGAAAAGCTAGTTGGCCGTGCGTCAGCCACCTGATTGTTTCCACTTAATTGAGCAACCCATAGAAGGGTACTGTTCAACGTTGCAGCGTTCGCCGCGCAGCAAGCAGTCGATCGCGTCGCTCAGGTCGTGGCGAGTGGCTTGCGACGGGTGCTGCCAGCTGTCGTTCAGGCGGCCGCGGTACTGGAGGTGGCGGTTGCGGTCGTAAACGAAGATGTCCGGCGTGCAGACCGCGCCGAAATCCCTGGCGACTTCTTGGGATTCATCGCGCAGGTAGGGAAACGGGTAGGCGTAGCGCTCTTCCTTCATTTTCTCGGTTGCGTCTTCCGGGTACGTTTCGGCGTCGTTTGGATTGATGGCTACGAACTGCACAGACTTACCCTGCGCTTGCAGCTTGTTCCAGAGTTCGATCAGCTGCGGCCGGACCGCCTGCGAGTAGGGACAGTGGTTGCAGGCGAAAACCATGACCAGAACGTTTTTATCCGCCCAGTTGCCGAGGGTGTAGGTTTTTCCGGATGCGTCCGGCAACTCGAACAGCGGGATCGGCTCGTGCAGCTTTACTGATGTGGAGTACGTGAGTGCCATGAAGTACGGTTTTGTACCATAAGTATAGCACGCAGTCAAGCCTGCTCAAAACACGCCATCAGCACTCGACACAATGTCGTCGCGGCTGACTTCTCGCCATTCTCCCGGCCGCAAGCGGTTGAGCGTCAGCTTGGCCAGCCGCACGCGTTGCAAGCGCACCACGTCGTGGCGGACCGCGCTAACCATGCGTCGGATCTGCCGTTTCCAGCCTTGGTGGAGCACTACCCGGTAGCCGCGCGTCGGCAACCGCTCGATCGAGTCCATGACTGCTTTGCCTTCCTCCAGCTTAACCCCGCGACGGAGCTTATTCAGGGCCGCATCATCCAGCAGCTGAGCCGTCTCGATGACGTATTCTTTTGGATGCTGGAAGCGCGGATGGGTGAGTTTATTGACCAGCTGGCCGTCGTTGGTCAGCAAGACTAAGCCCTCCGAATCCTTGTCGAGCCGGCCGGCCATCACCAAATCTCGGCTGCGAGGAACCAGGTCGTAGACGGTTTTTTCGCCCGGACGCTCAGCGCGGGTGCTGACGTAGCCAACTGGTTTGTTCAGGGCGATGTAGCGGTACGCCGTCACCTTCCTGACCAGCTGTCCCCGAACCATTATTTTATCCTTTTCCGGATTAACCAGCACGCCCATCTGGGTGACAGTTTTACCGTTGACCTGCACCAACCCGGCCGCAATCATGGTTTCGGCTCGACGGCGCGAAGCCACGCCGGCGCTGGCCAGAAATTTTTGCAGACGTTGTTTCACCGCACCAAGTCGAGATACGCACCGGCCAGCAGCGCTAACCCCGAGGAGACAAAAATCGTGACGTACGTCCAGCGCTCCTTTGATGAGCGCAGCGTGCCGAGAATGTACGCGAGTGCCTGCTGGTCGTCAGTGGAGAGATTGGATCGGTTGATTTTGTCTTGCAGCTGTCGATTGCGGATAAGAGCAGATCGCACCTCGGTGACCTGGTAGCGGTGCGCGAAGTACAAAATAAAACCAATCGTGCCGACGTACCACATGATTTTCACCCACGGGCCTTCAACGTACTCCACAACAATGATCGCCCGATAGGCAATGGTCGCGATTAACCCGGTCCATAAGAAAAAATTCCGGTAGAGCGGAGTGTGGGGTTGGGGGATTGGCGCTTCAGGCACGGGCACTCAGGGTCGCCAACTTTTCAGTCCAGACCCTTAGCTTTTGTTCGTTCTCGTCCGGATGGAAAAACCAGCCGTTGATTTTGAGTGGCTGACCGACTATTTCTCCGCCCAGGTCGCTGATCAGGCTGACCAGGTGATCAGCGGCGGCGGCAAAGTTAGTGTAGCTGTCGTCGCCCAGCGCGAAGATTGCGAACTTTCGTCCGGGCAGCAACAGGTTCTGGTCGTACAATTTTTGCTGCAGCTCGTACATGTGCTGCTGCAGCTGGCCTTCCAGCTTTTGCTTGTTTTCAAAACGCTCCCAGGTGCAGGAGCCGAGAATGACTAAGTCGTACTTTTTCAGCTCTTTCGGATCGACCCCGTTGGCCCGCTTGAGGGTGACAGCGTGTTTTTTTGCTCGTAACACGCTGCCGGCCAGTTCGGCCGCCAGGCGCGTGCCAGAAGAGTTTGTGGCGTAGACGAATAATACGTCCATTGTTCTGAGTATACCACAGTACGAAAAGCAGGGCTGATCAGAGTTTCCTGACCAGCCCCGCCCTGTTGTCGCAAGAGCTATCCTCCCTTCGGTTGACGGCGTCCCAGGTAGGCAGTGAACTGCCGCCGGATTCGATCCAGCATCTCCAGAATGTCCCGCTCCACGGGGAACTCAAAGATCTGCGCGATCTCCGCGATCGTATTCGGTCCAGTACCGGTCAAACCCCGGTAGTAAGCCCGAACAACCGCTTGGTCGCGGAGCGGCAACCGGTGCAGCCACCGCCAGAAACGACGCTCCATATCGAGTTGGCTGAAGAGCTTAGGTATCCGCTGGAGCTCTGGCACTATCTGACCTGACGACGCAACCGAGGTCGTTGCCGAGGGGACTTCCGCTGCCGACGGTTGAGCCGTGCTGGCTGCCGGAGAAGCTGTACCCCCGTCCGCGGTGGGAGTCGGCGGAGCAGGTGACGTGGCTGCTGACTCACCCGTTGTCTTGGAACCAGATGCACTCAGCAGGCTTGTATCAGGACGTACGCCCTTACGTCGGATGCCGCGCAGCCCGCAGACAAGGCTGCGGAGCGTCGGGCCATCGAGGCTTGGGTCGAGACCGTAACGTTGTGCCCGACCGAGGGCAGCCTTGGTTCGCATACTCATGGCTGACGCACTGACACCGGATCCACTGGCCATTTCTTCGGCCATCAGCGGACGGGCGCCATTCGCCAACCCGAACGCAGCTAGTAGGTGAGCCCGGTCACCCGCTGAGCAGTGTTCGAGCGCCCTGATGACCGTCGCGATCGTCTGCCGCTGATCATCGGTTTGGCAGAGGCCGAGGATCTCGGAGAATCGACTCTGGTCAAAGACGATGGGTTTACCCGCGACCGTAGTTTCCGGTGCAGCCGGTGATGGTGCTGCCGGTTGACCCCGAACGACTGTCAGTACCGGTGGAGACGGCTGAGCAGCGTTCGACGTGGCCGGCGGAGCTATGCTCCGAACTTGGTTGAGTATCCCGCGCAGCCAACGATCGCTGATAGTCCGGTCGAGTCCACCTCGGTACATCGCGTCCCATGCCTGGCGAATTCGCTCTTCAACTTCGGTTTCGCCCTTCAGGCGGAAGCGTTCGACCAGCTGCCCGTACCGGCGCGGGGCGAACGACTGGTCGTCGCACCCGTACAGCGCCAGCCAGAGCTCCTGCTGCTTGAGGTCGAGCAGCCCGACCGACAAGAACAGCTCGCGTAGGCGTTCGGTATGGTCGGGGCAACGGTTGACCGCTGCTTCGCGTGCGCGCATGAGATGCTGCGCCGCCAGCCGACGACGGTCTTCGATGTTCAGCGCCCCGGTCAGCGCACCCGTAGTTGGACTCGGTTCGACCCGCTCCACTTTCGGGGGACCCGCTGTCGGTTTGGCGGCCGGTTGGCCGTCGACCAGCGCACGGATCTTGTTTCGCGTCCAGCGGAAGTCGACCTGCCTAGGCAAGCCCAAGGCGTACAGGTCGTGAAACACGCCGCTGACAAGATGCCGGACGTCCTCGTCAGACTTCAGGCCGAACTTCCGCTGGACGATCGCCAGCGGTCGAGGGCCATCACCCGACTGGTCGAGTCCCA
>JACQKI010000025.1 GCA_016204645.1 Candidatus Kerfeldbacteria bacterium | reverse complement strand
GCGTGGCCGTGATTTTTTTCCTGCAGCTCAATCAAGGTTCATCCGAGCCGCCGACGACCGTGGCCGGTAACATCGTGCGCTACACGGCAAACGGCTTTGAGCCCGGCAACATTCGGATTACCGTCGGCCAGGCTGTAGTCTGGCGAAATGAATCGGCCGGCGATATCACCGTTGACTCCAACCCGCACCCAATTCACACCAGCTACCGTCCGTTGAATCTCGGAACCATTGGAGCCGGTGCAGAAAAGCAGCTGACGTTCACTGAAACCGGGACCTACAACTACCACAACCATTTGAACTCCACCAAACAAGGGACGGTCACCGTTGAGTAGTGCTTAGAAGGTTATTGATTGCCTTGGTTACTGCCGACATCATTACGGTTGACCGGCTGACGAAGCGCTATGGCGACTTGACCGCCGTCGACGGGATTTCGTTTTCCGTTCGTCAGGGCGAGACGTTCGGCATCCTCGGTCCGAACGGCGCCGGCAAGACCACCACCCTGGAAATGATCGAGGGATTGAAAGGCATTACCAGCGGCACGGCCGTGCTCGGCGGGCACGACGTGGCGCAGCAAGCCAGGACCGTTAAGTCGCTGATCGGCGTGCAGCTCCAGGCCTCGTCGTTTTTCGACGGGCTCAACCTGAAAGAGCTGATCGAGACGTTCGCCGCGCTGTACGGTCGAACGGTTGACGCCATGCAGCTGCTCCGGCAAGTCCAGCTCGAGGAAAAGTGGAAGAGCCAGGTCAAGGAGCTGTCGGGCGGGCAGAAGCAGCGGCTGAGCATTGCCGTGGCGCTGGTCAACGATCCGAAAGTCCTGTTTCTTGACGAGCCGACGACTGGATTAGATCCGCAGGCCCGCCGCAACCTGTGGGACCTGATCAGCGGCATCAAGCGGCAGGGCAAGACCATCATCTTGACCACCCACTACATGGAAGAAGCTGAAGTGCTGTGCGACCGGGTGGCCATCATGGATCACGCCAAGATTGTCGCCCTCGATACGCCGCTGGGGCTGATTCGGCAGGCGGACGTCGGTTCGACCGTTGAGTTCCACGTCGATCGCCAGCCGGATCTGGACGCGCTCAAGCAGCTGCCGGGGGTTGAGCAGGCCGTATCCGAGAACCACGCCATTCGGATCATTACCAAGCAGCCGGAGCAGACCCTGCCGGCCCTGTTCGAGTTCAAAGCCAAAGCCGGCCTAGCCGTAACCAACGTCCAGATGCACCAAGCCACGCTCGAGGACGTGTTCTTGAAGTTGACCGGCCATTTGTTGAGGGAATGAAGTGTGGAGAATGGGATTAGGGATATGGGACTAGGAGTTAGGAGCTGGGTATGAATACCACCGCCAAACTGACTTCATCGTCGATTAAGATGTTCGTCCGCAACCGGCAGGCGGTCTTTTTCACGCTGTTCGTGCCGATTGTGATTATGACCATTTTCGGGTTGCTCGGGTTTGATAACGTACCGAAAATTGACGTCGGCGTCGTTCAGGAGCCAGCCAACCAGCACGTCTTCTCTGATCAGCTCAAGCAGATCAGCGCACTTGACGTACATTTCGGGACCGAGGATGATGAACGGGCCCGGCTGGCTGACGGCGACCGGGCGGCGGTGCTGCTGATCCCGGCGGCGGTTGACCAGCGACAGCTGACGCCGCTGTCGCCAGCCACCATCACGGTCTTGAAGAACGTCGGTAAACCGCAAGAGGCCGGAACTGTCGTCAGCCTTGTCCGGCAAATGCTCGACCAAGCCACGCTGGCGGCGGCCCAAGCTCCGACGCTCTTTCAGCTCGACGTGCAAGAGGTCAACGCCAGAAATCTGAAGTACATCGACTTCCTGCTGCCCGGCATCGTGGCGCTGGCAATCATGCAAATGGCGGTTTTCTCAGTGGCCTTCGTGTTCGTCGACTACAAAGAGAAGGGCATCCTGAAGCGCCTGCTGGCGACGCCGATGAAGCCGTTCCAGTTCGTGTCGGCCAACGTCATCACGCGTTTGTTGGTGGCCGTAGTCCAGGCGGCAATTTTGATCGTCGTCGGGGTGTTAGTTTTTAAAGCGCACGTCATCGGTTCGTACTGGCTGCTGCTGCCCTCAGTTATCCTGGGCGGGGTGATGTTCCTCGGCCTGGGCTTTACCATTTCCGGTTTGGCCAAGACCGTCGAAGCCGTACCAGCCATCGCCAACCTGGTGGTTTTTCCCATGCTGTTCCTCGGCGGCACGTTTTTTCCGCTGGACATCATGCCGACCTGGCTGCAGTCGATTGTTCAATACTTGCCGTTGACGTATCTTTCGGACGCGCTCCGGTCGGTCATGACCGAGAGTGCTTCGTTCACGGCGATCAGCCACGACCTGTTTTGGATGCTGGGTTGGTCGGCGGTGCTTGTTTTTTTGGCCAACCTGACGTTTGGGTTTGAGGAAAAACGAGTTTGATACAGTAGCTGGCAGCTCGCAGCTGCTAGCAGCTAGAGGGTTCTCCTACAAGCTATAAGCTAGTAGCTAACAGCTTACTTGTTGACAACGACACTGGTTTTGGATACTGTCGGAGTGTCCTGTCGTGCCCTTTTGACCTCGAACGCGGGAGAGCCAGCTATGTCCTGCCAGGATCAGTCGCTCGTGCGGGACGTGGCTGATGCCATTGCCCGCCTGACGGGGAGAGATGCCCATTCGATTACCGCGACGACGTCGCTCGATGACGTGCTGCCAATGGCCATCATGCGCATCGCCGTCCTACGCCAGCTCGAGCGTCGGGGCCAGGTCGAGGCGCTGGTGGACGGGGATATCAGGGCCTGGCTGACGGCTGCGCGCGGTTGGTCAACGGTGGCATCATTGGTGGCCGTGGTTGAAAACCACCGGCCCACCACGGGGTAGCTCAGGCTACCCCGCTCGCATCTAGACGGCTGGCCGCGGCCGAGAAACCCGGCTTGACAGTCAAACCGGCCCGTCGTAGACTGCACCGTAGGACTGCCCCGACGGGGCGTTTTGAGGATTGGAGGTTTGGCGGTCAAGCGCAGGCTTAAGCCTGCGTTATAGGCCTGGCGGCTTAGTGCTGCTAGACCAAACCGCATAAACCGCCAACCAGCCAAACCACTAGATTAATGGCAAATCGCGTTACTGCGTACTTCCGGGAAGCCCGGGACGAACTCCGAAAAGTCGTCTGGCCGTCGCGCCAGAAAACCTTGAACGACACCTTGCTGGTGATCGTGCTGAGCTTGGTGGTAGCCGCCTTTCTCGGCGCCTTTGACTTTGTCTTAAACATCGGCCTCCGCGGCCTGATTGAACGCTAACGTAACCGCTCATGCCTAAGCAAACACAGCAGCAGGGACGGCGCTGGTACGTCCTGCACACCTACTCCGGATACGAAGAAAACGTGGCTCGCAACCTGAAGCAGCGGATCGAGTCGATGGACATGGAGGATAAGATTTTCAACGTCTTGATTCCGACTGAGAACAAGATCCGGATCAAGAACGGCAAGCGCAAAGTCGTGACCGAGAAGATTTTTCCCGGCTACGTACTGGTCGAAATGATCGTGACCGACGATTCTTGGTACGTCGTTCGCAATACGCCCAACGTTACCGGCTTCGTCGGTTCGGGCACGACGCCCACCCCGATTTCCGATGAGGAAGTCAAGCAGCTGATGCAGCGGATGGGCGTGGCCGAGCCGAAGTACAAGATTGACGACCAAGTCGGTTCGCCGGTCCGGATCATCGACGGTCCGTTCAAGGAGTTCGAAGGCAAGGTCAACGAGCTGGACGAAGCCCGCGGCAAGGTCAAGGTGCTGGTGTCGATGTTCGGGCGCGACACGCCGGTCGAGCTCGACTTCCTGCAGGTGAAGAAAATCTAGCGGAATTACGGGTAATCATTTAAGATGAGCGTATGGCCAAGAAGATAAAAACCGTCGTTAAGCTGCAAATTCCCGGCGGCCAGGGTACGCCCGCTCCGCCGGTCGGTACGGCCTTGGGTCCGCACGGCTTGAACAT
>JACQKI010000019.1 GCA_016204645.1 Candidatus Kerfeldbacteria bacterium | reverse complement strand
GACTCGAACCGGTGACCTCACGCACCCGAAGCGTGCGCGCTACCAACTGCGCTAATCCCCGACCATGCGAGCCAAGTGAAGTCGCGTTCACGGGGCAAGCACGTACACTTGCCGCGTCACACGCGACGCTTCCGATGTGCTCGGGATCTTCGCTCCCCTCAACGAGCTCGGGTCGCTCGAGATTCGTCCAGCACCTGTTTGGCAGGGGTGCCAGGGCTCGAACCTGGAATAACGGTTTTGGAGACCGTTGTGATACCGTTTCACTACACCCCCACGGTGTCTGATGTGGAACGCGACTTAAGATTTTAACTTCGCTTCGGTGTGCAGGGTGTGCTTTTTATCCCAGGGACAGAATTTCTTGAGCGACAGTTTCGTCCGAATCTTCTTCTTATTTCGAGTGGTGAAATAGTTGACCCGCTTGCACAGGCTGCAAGCCAAACCGACGAGATTATCTTGTGACATGAAGAGAAGTTAATTAGATGTCTTGGAAATTCAGTGGATTTGTTCGGCGGAGCCGGGTCCCTGCCCGACCGGCAGGCGGCGGCATCGCCGGAAACCATGACCTACTGTTTATCCCGAAGTTCCCAAAATCTTGCCGCTGGAGCCGGAGAGAGGATTCGAACCCCCGACCTGCTGTTTACCTACCCGCCGATCGCCTGGAGCCGGAGAGAGGATTCGAACCCCCAACCACCGCTTTACAAAAGCGATGCTCTGCCATTGAGCTACTCCGGCGCTCGGCGACTGGCAGGCGGGCAAAACAGCTTTGCCGATAGCCCGTGGGGGCTATCGCGCATCCTCGATCCGCCATGCGGATCGGGACTCTACCGCTACCCGCCCCGTGAGTTGCGAAACGACTTTACGGGGAGCTACGTGGGCATGGTATCGCTCACACGGAAAACTGATTGTACTATTTTTTTCAATATTTGGCAACTGGTGGGCCGGACAGCTGCCTGCCGGCAGGCAGGGATTCTCCCGCCTTTGGCGGAACCCCGCCTAGGGCGGTGGGAACCTACGAAGGCCGGAGGCCACCTGACCTGCCCGCCGAACAAAACCGATAGAAGTTGAGAATCTGGTGGGCCGGGAAGGATTCGAACCTTCGAAGGCCGGAGGCCACCTGATTTACAGTCAGGCCCGTTTGCCTGCCCGCCACAGCGTTAGCGTCGGCGGGACCGCTTCGGTACCGACCCATGCTGTCGATTCTCAACTGACGGTTATTGTAATGTTCGATGGTGGCTGCGGTGTTTACGAGGCCACTGCTGGAGCCCACGCGCGGCCCCGGATCGGAGTCCGGGGCAACTGCGGACCTCGTCCTTACCCCGCCTGCCACGCGCCTGGAGCCGATGGCCGGAGTTGAACCGGCGACCTACTCCTTACCCCCGCGCTTTTCGCTTCGCTCAAACGCGGGGCAGGCATGGAGTTGCGTCATTCACCCCGCCGCTTCTGGAGCCGATGGCCGGAGTTGAACCGGCGACCTACTCCTTACCATGGAGTTGCTCTACCAACTGAGCTACATCGGCAGAAGCGGCGGGGCCAACTGAGCTGCGTGGGCGCAAGAAGTGACGCTACCAACGGCTTGGCTAGAAGCCGCGCTCGCCTGCCTACCCGAGCATAGCAGCTGCCTGGTCACGTCCGGTGCGGCGTCCGGAACGGATCACATCCACCAGTTTGTAAAAGAGCGGCGTCAGGCGCGGTGCCGCGTGCGGGTTTTCGGCATGCCTTCAACCCGAGCGGCTAGCGCCTCCAGCTTTTGATTCTCCGGGTTGACGCTCCGGAGTTTCTCCAAGGTTTCCTTGGCCCACTCGCGCTTGCCCGAGATGATGCTGGCTTCGACCAAGGCGTCGAGGTACTTCGGGTTCTTCGGTTCCAGTTCGACCGCGGTCCGGCAGCTCTCGAAAGCCGAAGCGCTATCTCCCAGCATCAAGTGAACGCGGCACAGCTCGAGGTAGTGCTCCGCGACCGTACTCTTCAGCTTGATCGACTGCTCAAAATCGCGCTTGGCTTCCTCGAGCTTGCCCTCGCCAGCCGCGGCCAACCCAAGCTCGGCGTAGAGTTCATCGTCGGCGACGTGCAGGCGTTCCATGATGAACTCCAGTGTCTGACGCGCCTGTTCGTACTCCTTCTGTTCGAGGTAGATGTTAGCGAGCAGCCGGTACGCCGCAACGCTGTGCGGATTGATGCGTATCGCCTCGATCGCTCGCTGCTCGGCCGTCGTCAGATTGCCGTCGTGCCACGCTTGAGTCGCTTCCGCCAACCGGGACTCGACCGTGGCCGCCGCTTTGACCTGCTCTTCCCGCGTTTCCGGGCCGGTGGTCGCGCGAGCGCGGTAGCGCTGCTCAAGCTCGAGCAGCTGGTGGTACCGACGCCGCACAGAAGCTTGAAACGAAGCTAGCATGGGCTTCAGACGAGCGTTGACGGCTCGCCCCAGGCGCGCCGCTCTCCGGCGCAGGCGCTCTTCGATCAGCCGCGCCTTGAGTTCGTCCTGACGCTCAGCCGGAATGATCGAGGTATCGATTGCGGCCAGCGACGGAAACCGCCGAGCGACGATCACGACGATCGCCAGCAGCGCCGCCGTTGCGAGGATAGCAACCGCCACATCGATCATACTATACGCTCAAACGGATAAATTCTCGAATTTGAATGTTCTCTCCCAGCTGCTGGACCGCCGTCGACACCAACTGAGCGACGGTTAGGTTTTCATCCCTGACGAACCGTTGACGCAGCAGACAGGTTTCTTCAAAAAACTTTTCCAGTTTGCCGGCCACGATTTTTTCGAGAACCGCGGCTGGTTTTCGATCGGCCGTCAGCTGCTCCCGGTATATCTCCTGCTCCTTGGCAACCACCTCGGCTGGCACGTCCTCGGGCCTGAGGAACCGCGGGTTCGCGGCGGCCACGTGCAGCGCCAGATCGTGGGCCAGGGTTTGGAACGCCTCGCTCCGGGCGACAAAATCTGTTTCGCAGGTGACGACCACCAGGGCGGCGATCTTCCCGTTGACGTGGACGTAGTGCCCGACTAGCCCCTCGCGGGTGGCGCGCCCGAGCTTACTGTCAGCAACTTTCTGACCGGATTTTCGGAGTATCTCGATAGCTCTGTCAAAGTCGCCGGCAGCGGTCTCGAGGGCCCGTTTAGCCGCAGCCACCCCGACCCCCGTACGCTGGCGAAGCTTGGCAATCGTAGAAACGTCGACGCCGGTCATACGACTGCTTTTGGCGTGTCGTCGACCGAATCGATCGACAACGGGACTGCTTTCGAAACGGATTCGTCTGCGACCGGCGCAACAGGTTCCTGGGCCGGCACGGCGGCGGCCGTTTGGGCAACCTGACGGGACTCGGCCAGCTGCTGGCCCTCCTCAATTGCTTCGACCACGGCGTCAGTTAACAGCTGTATCGACTTGCTGGCGTCATCATTAGCCGGAATCGGATAGGCGATCCCTTCCGGGCTGACGTTCGTATCAACTAACGCGACCACCGGAATCTTGACCTTACTGGCTTCGCGCAGCGCCGTCTTTTCCTGCTTGACGTCGATGATGAAGACGGCTTCGGGCAGCTTCGTCATGCGCTCGATGCCACCGACCAGCTTTTCCAAGCGGGCGATTTCCTGATTGAACTCCAGCTGCTCCTTCTTAGTGTACTTCTCAAGGTTTCCGCTGGCTCGCTCCTGCTTCAAGTGCGTCAGCCGCTTGGTCACCTTCAGGATGGTCGGGAAGTTGGTGAACGTGCCGCCCAGCCAACGTTCGACGACGTACGGCATGCCGGCTTTAACCGCCGCGGCCTGGACGATCGGCTGGGCTTGCCGTTTCGTGCCGACCAGCAGGACTACCCCTCCATTACCCACCAGCTCTCGCAGCCAGCTTTGTGCCTGCTTCAGCTGCTCGATGGTTTTCTCCAAATCGATGACGTACACCCCGCTGCGGGATGTAAAAATGAAGGGACGCATTTTCGGGTGCCACCGAGAAACCTGGTGGCCGAAGTGAACGCCCGCTTTTAACAGCTCGACTAGCGTTATGTCTCGCATGCTGAGGTGTCCTTTATTCCGCTACCCCGTCACGTGCGTCGCGTATCCTGGCATCAGGCTCTCGGCCGTGGTGCCGGACAGGACTGCGGCGCATCCGGAGGTATGGGTGGTTTAGTGGTACCGGTAGAAATGCCCTGAAAACACTCGAGAATCTCCAGCTGGTCTAGGGTAGCACGGGCGTCCAAAATGTGCAACCCAGCCGGCCCTTGCGCCGATCCGACCGAACTGCTAGAATCGGTGCGACCGTTTAAACGAGTATCCCGTACCCAATGCAGTCCAACATCCACCCCACCTACTACCCGGAGGCTAAAATCGTCTGCGCCTCATGCAACAGCAGCATGGTCACCGGCTCGACGCAGCCGGAGATGCGGGTTGAAGTTTGCTCAAACTGCCATCCGTTCTACACCGGCAAGCAAAACTTGATCGACACGGCTGGCCGTGTTGATCGCTTCAAACGAATGGTCAGTCGCCGTGAGTCGATCCGGGCAACGCGCTCCAGCCTCAAGTCGAAGAAAAAGGCCGAGGCCTAACCACGAAGCTAGCCGGCGTGTTCGATGCCCGCCGGCGTATTGGTATGGACGAAAAACTTGACCGCGCGCGGGCGCGGCACCGCCAGCTCGAGCAACAGTTACAAGACTCGGCCGTGACAGCCGACCGGGAACGTTTTGTCATGCTTTCCCGTGAATATGCCGAGCTTGACGGTGCGCTCCGTCAGCAGGCTGAGCTCGAATCAGTCCGGGCCGCCCTGGCCGAAGCTGCAGCCGCCCGGCAATCGACCGAGGCCGAGCTCCGGCAGCTGGCTGCCGAGGAGGAGCATCGCTTACTGGCCAAGGCGCAACAGCTTGATGCGGCTGTGCGTGCAGTCATCAACCCACCAGACCCTCGCGACCGAAAAGATACCGTCTTAGAAATCAGGGCGGGCACGGGCGGTGACGAAGCAGCCCTGTTTGCCGCTGAATTATTCCGCCTGTATACGCGTTACGCGGAACGGAAAGGCTGGACCGTGAAACTAGTCAATCAAGCCCGAACGCCACTCGGGGGCTACAAAGAGGTGATCGCTGAGCTAAGCGGCGGGCCGGTCTGGCGCGACTTGAAGTTCGAGAGTGGCGTGCATCGCGTGCAGCGCATTCCCGCCACCGAGAAAGCCGGTCGCGTGCACACCTCAACCGCCACCGTGGTCGTCCTGCCAGAAGCCGACGAAATCGAGGTCGCGCTCGACCCGAGCGAACTGGAAATCACCGCCACCACCTCGCGCGGACACGGCGGACAATCGGTTAACACCACCTACTCGGCCATTCGCGTCCTGCACAAGCCGACCGGCATCGCAGTCAACTGCCAAGACGAGCGAAGCCAGATGCAGAATCGGGAGAAGGCCCTGCGCATCCTCCGCGCCCGGCTGCTCGCTCATCGCGAGGCCGAACGGCAGCGGCAAGCGTCGGCCGCACGCAAATCGCTGATCGGCACCGGCGAGCGGGCGGAAAAAATCAGAACCTACAACTTCCCCCAGGACCGCTTGACCGACCACCGCCTGAAAACCAGCTGGCACGGACTAGCCCGGATCATGGACGGCGAGCTTGAACCGATAATTGAGCGACTGCGGGCGGCAGACAGCGCCATGGCCGAACGGCATGAATCGTAACCTCGCATCGCAACCCTCGGCGGCGGAAGTCGACCTGCTACGCGCCCTGGCCGTCGACCGGCCCTACGCTTGGATCCTGGCTCACCCCGAGGCACCGCTCACGCCGACGCAGCGGCGCCGGTTAGGCCAATGGCTGCGCCAGCGGCGCCGCGGGCAGCCGCTCGCCTACATAACCGGCCGCAAAGAATTTTTTCGTCGACCGTTCGAGGTCACGCCGAGTGTCCTGGTTCCCCGTCCGGAAACCGAGCACCTGATTGAAGCGGCACTCGCGCTGCCGTTGCATCGAACGGCCGCCGTAGCTGATATTGGCACGGGCAGCGGCTGCATCGCCGTGACCTTGGCTCTGGAACGCCCGAGCTGGCAGGTGCTGGCGATTGACCGTTCGGCGGCCGCGCTGTCCGTGGCCAAACGCAACCTGAAAAGGTACCAGTTGCGCCAACGGGTCCGATTACTGCACGGCGATCTGCTGGCTCCGCTGCGTCGCCGCTTGATCCCGGATGCGATCGTCGCCAACCTGCCGTACGCGACGCCGCTTGAGCACCGTACCGTCAGCCGCGAGCCGAAGCTGGCGATCGTCGGCGGACGCGACGGCCTGTCGGTGTTTCGGCGGTTCTGGAAACAGCTATCAGCTACTGGCTGGCGCGTGCCGGTGGTACTTGAAGTTGATCCGCGACGATTGGACGCGGTGGCAACTTTGGCCGGGCAATGCTACGGCTCGCACGATCTTCGAGTAACCGAAGATTTAGCCGGTCGCGATCGCGTGCTGACGGTCATCCCAACCTCGATCCGTTAGCGGAACGATACCGCACGGTCATCGGGCACCACGGCGATCCAGGTAGCCCCGCGATTGAACGTGACCGGTGAGCCGTCGACGCCAAAAAACTGGGTCCGTTCAGGGACCGATGATTTTTTCCAGATTCCTTCGGTGACCGTGCCGTGATTGAAAACCAACGCCCGACCCTGACCGGTGGTCTGGATGTCGATCCGTCCTTTCTCGCCCAGCGAAGTCGGTCGAGCAACAAACTGGACCACCACGTTGGTCGCACTCAGTTGTTGGTCGGTGCTCCGGTCGAGGTGCGGTTGGCCGCCGTTGAAGCGACGGTAGCGATTGCCGGCCTGGTCATACTCGTAGCGAACCGTGTAGGCTTGACCAGAAAAATCGACCTCAATCGTAGTGGCAGTCGCTTCCGGACGCGACGGTGGCGGATCAGCAAAAGCCCACGACGCCAGGCCGGGTCGGGCGTTCAAACCAAGCTCCCGCAGGGCTTGGATCAAGTGCTCGCCGTCGGTAAATAGGTTGTGTGGCGCCGACCGCTGGTGATCTCGCCAGAAGTAACGCCAGGCATTGCCGATCCCGTTGACGTCCGCCACCTGATCCCGGGCGATCTGCTGCAAGGCCTGCGGCGAGCCGCCAGCATGCGCGTACGGCAGACCAAGCTCCTCGATCCAATCAACGTAGTAGTGGCGGGCCGACCGGACAGGACCGATCTTGCCCGACAGATCCGAAGGGTAAACGACGGCTAAGAAGCGAGTCACCCCGCCCTCTGCCAACGTTTCGTAAACCAGCCGCGCCGCGCCTAAGCCTGACTGCGGACGGGTGGTCGGCAGGTTCTCAATCATCACGCCGACCGGCGATTCAGCGGCGCGGTCAGGCGGCACCAGTTCCCCACCGATCACTCGAGCCACGAGTAACGGTGACGAGGATTCGGCCTCGGTGGCAACGCCTTTAACCGCGGCCGCGACCAGTGAAGGAAACATCAGCTTCCAGCCAGCCACCAGGTGCGCCAGCAGCGCAATGCCGATCAAGCCGCCGACCACGACCAGGTACCACCCCAGCAACTGGAAGGTGGCAGGCGAAAGCTTCGTACGTTTTGGTTTTTGTTTCATGACCTCGACCTGAGGGTTAGCTGACGGATACGCCCTGTTCTGGTGGGACTGCTTCGATCCAGGTCTGCCCGGAATTAAGCTCGACCGGCTGGCCGTCCGGTCCGTAAAAGTGCAGCTGATCTTGGGGTGAAGCTTTTTTCCACGTACCAACCAGCTCGCGGCCGTCAAGGAATATCCGGACCGGACCTTCGCCGACCGTATCCATTTCCAGACGTCCCTGGCCGTCGACCGGCTGCTCGAGGCGACGCTTGACCGTCATGACGATGACATTCTTCGGTCGGAGCTGGCCGCCGTCCCGAACGACATGCGGCTGCTCAGCCAAAGAGCGCGCGTAGGTGTTCGTGACCGGATCGTACTCGTAGTCGACCTTGTAGCTGAAGGTTGAAAAATCAATGGTCAGGTGCTGTGACGACGGGCGGCTGCTGGCCGGCGCCTCGGCTTTAAACTTCCAAGCTTGAAAATCTCCGGCCTTCGGCGCATCCTTGTCCAGCAGCGCCAGCTGCATCAGTCGTTTCGTCGTATAGAGCGTGTGCTCGGAAGCGACTTCGCGTGATCGATCGCGGTAAAAGTACTGACTGTTAAAAAATTGATTCAGGTCAAAGGCTTGCAGTTGCGTGATGCGGCTGAGCGCTTTGGCGCTGCCGCCGATGTGGACGTACATGGCGTTGAAGCCGCGCGCCCAATCAACGAAGTACGGTCGGGCGGACCGGACCGGACCAATCTCTTTGACTGCGTCGTTGAAGGTGTACACCGCCAAAAACCGGGTAATACCGCCTTCGGCCAGCGCTTCAAACACAACCTTGGCTTGCTCCAAGCCGGACTGGGGGCGAGACGCCGGATGGTTCTCGACCATGACCGCCACCGGGTAGCGATTTTGTTCCTCAGGATTATCCAGCACACCGTCAATCCGACGTGGAACTAAGTCTGAGCCGCTGGTCGGTAAGGCTTGGGTGGTGTTGGTGCCAGCCGGCTTAGTGCCAAACAGAGCCACGCCGGCGCCGGCCGCGCCCCCCAGTACTACCAGCCCGACTACCGCCATAATCACAAACCGGCGGCGTTGGCGGCCAGTAGATTTTGCAGTCCGATCGCTCGCTCGGTCAGTCGAGGTCGCATCCCCTTTTTCCTTGTGCTGTGTGCCGGTCGGCTTCGCGGTTTTAGCCGGTCCGGTTGGTAACGGTTGGTTCTCTCCACGATCTGACTTCGGTTCATCTTGCTCGTCGTCATCCGAATTTTCGGATTCGTCAACCACAGACTGCTCCAGCGCTTTGCGGAGTTCTTCTTGGTCGCTCTGTTTTGTTTTTTTCGCCATTAACGGGATTAGGCGGACGTATCTGACTTCTCCGTCTGGTCCGCTTCCTCTTTAGGCTGAGCGTCGGTCGGCTCTGCCGTCGGCTCTTCTTTCTTCACGCCCTCAACTTGTTCAACCGCCGCCTTCTCGTCGGCCACCGCCTGCTCCAGCTCGGCCAACTCCTGCTCGCTGCGCGGCGGGGTTACCAATGCCACGACCTCGTCCGGTTTGTCTAAAACCGAAATGCCAACCGGTATCCTCAGGTCGCTGACGTGAATCAAGTCTTCAAAGGTTTTTAAGACGGTCACGCCCACCGGAATTTCATGCACCAGGTCGCCCGGCAAGGCCTCAACCTTGACGTGCGCCAAATTTTTCACGAGCACGCCGCCGAGCTCCTTGACGGCCGGCGCCTCACCAACGAAGGCCAGTGGAATCTCAGCATGGAGCTTTTCGGTCATCCGAACCTGGTGCAGGTCGACGTGGATCGGTCGACCCGAGGTCGGGTGCCGCTGGACCGCCTGGATGATGACCTTCACCGGCGCCGTGTCGTCGACTACCAAGTTGATCAGCGTGCTCTCGCCTGCTCGCCGGTAGACGCGCTGAAACTCGCCGTCGGCGATCGCTAACGGACGCGAAGCTACGCCGTGCCCGTAGAGCACGGCCGGCAACTGGCCGGCTGTCCGCAGCGTCTTCGTCTGCTTCCCGCGCACGATTCGTGCCTGGGCTTTGAGCATCAGATCGTCCATACCGACCGTCAAGAGGTGCTGACGCTCAAAAAAGCCGCCGGCGCCAGGTCGCGCGTAAGCTGGTGGTGCAGGCCGAGTACGTCGTCGACGTTAACCGGAGCCGCTCCCGAGAACCGCGCCACTTCGTCGCGCGTCAGGTCCGTCACCACGCCGACCGACTGAGCGCCGAGGTTACCGGCTAGGATCAGCGCCACGATCGAACCCCCGCAGTTGCGGCACTCGATGTGGACGACGTGGGCGTCGTCTTTCTGAGCCAACACTCTGGCCGCCCGGACGGTGTAGCTGGTATTGCAAAATGGACAGGCCGTCAGGACCCGCAGGTCGCCGTCGCCGGAAAAGAATGCATCCAGGTACTGCTGTGGCATGTTGGCCATTGTGAGCAATTGGTGACTGTAGTATACCACAGCCAATGAAAACGTCAACCCCGGCGCGCGCTAAAATTCAATCCTCAACAACCTCAGCGCACCGGCGCAGCGCTCGACCGAGCCAACACGCTCATGCAGATACCGACCGTCAGTAAGCTGGAGATCAGCGCACTTCCGCCGAAGCTCAAAAACGGCAGCGGCGTACCGGTGATCGGCAGCAGGCCGACGTTTCCACCGATATTCAGAAATACTTCAATCGCGAACAGCATCACGAAACCGGCCAGCAAGGCGCTGCCGAAGACATCGCGAGTTCGCTCGACCCCCAGCCACAGCCTCCAGAGGAACACGGTAAACAGCGCCAGCAGCAGGAGCACGCCGACGAAACCGAGTTCTTCGGCCAAAACCGCAAAAATAAAATCGGTATCCTGGGTCGGCAAAAAGTTCAACTGGGATTGGGTTCCGAGGCCGAGTCCGCGACCGAACAGCTGGCCCGAGCCGACGGCCACGATCGCCTGCCGAATGTTGTAACCGCTCCGCAGCGGATCGCGGTCAGGATTGACGAAGGTCAGGATCCGGTCGCGCTGGTAGTCGCGCAGCCCGAACCAGCTCATCCCTCCGACAACGATCATGCTCAGGAGGAGTACTGCCAAACGGCGGAACGGAATGCGGTTTAGTAACAGCAGGCCGAGCCACAGGCCGACCAGGATGGTGGCTGAGCCGAAATCGGGCTGCAGCAGCACCAGGGCGGCCGGCACCCCGGCAATCAGCGCTGACCAGCCGATCACCCGCCAACTCATCTGCTGGTCGACCCGGTCTATGAAAAAACGCGTCAGTCCGATGACCAAAATGATTTTCACCAACTCGACCGGTTGGAATGTCGAGCCGAAAAAAGAGTACCAGCCGGTGGTACCGCGCAGCGTGGTTCCGATGATCAGCAGACCGACCAGCAGAGCCAGCCCCAGGCCGTAGAGCACCCAGGCGAACGAGCGCAGCACGCGCCAATCGAGCACGGCCGCGCCCACCATCACCGCCAATCCGATCAAGCACGAAACCAGCTGGCGGTAGAACTTGTCAATCCGCGGTTGCTCGACGTTCAGCGTAATGCTGAACAGGGTAGCCAACCCGACCGCCACCAGCAGCACAGCCGCGGCTACCAGCATCCAGTCGAAACGGCGAGCCAGGTACGTTAAGCGCGCTGGCATGCTTAGAGAAAGTTCGACTGGTCTAGCAGGTTGACGGTCGGGTAGAACGCGGCTTCTGCGTTCAGCGGCAGCGACGACAGCCAAGTAACTTCAACCGGACGCTCTTCGAGCGAGGTCAAGCGTTCGAACACCGCTTCCCCGACCGCCACGGTCGTACTCCCCTGCCGGAGAATGACGGTCAAGCGCACGAGTCGGAAGCCGTAGACAGAACTGTTCCGGACGGTCGCGGTCAAGCGCGTGGCCGGGCTGCCGGAAACCGTGGCCACCGACCGCAGGACAACGTTGCTGACCGGAAAGGACACGCCGGAAAACCGATCCGGAGTGTCGGGCCGCTGCCACTGCACGCTGACCACCTCAGCCTGCGGCGCCGAACCGGCCGGCGGCGGCGGCAGAGCCACGTTGAGCTGGGCTAGGTACGACTGGCTGCCTGGCCAGACGACAGTTTTTTCTTCGCGGGTAGCCTGGCCGTAGCTAAAGCGGTACCGAACCTCAGCCGCCAGCCAGGAGGCGTTTGGGTTGGTGACCGGCGCAGCCAGATCGTACCGGCCGACGCCGCGCTCAAGCGCCGTTGCGCGACCGATTTCTAGGTCGCGCGGCGACAAAGCCGAGCGCACTGCCGGCGAAACCAGCGGCGCGGCCAGCTCGCCGACGTAGGTCACCGTCCGGACGGTTGTGAAGGAGAAGCGCGTAAAAGCCGCCACGAAGTACAGCAGCAGTACGATGTCGATCGCGATGATCGAAATCGCCCACCAGGTCCGCAGCTGATCCCGGTGGACTGCCACCCAGTAACCAAAGCGGAGCGACAGCGAATCTTTTACTTGGGCCATCAAGCGCTAGTGTAGCACGGCCCCGCCACCCTGAAAACGCTGCTGGCAGCGTCCGCCGTAGGACTCGCCCGGGGCAGGGTCAGCGCAGATGGTACCGACGGGACTGGCTGTGTGGCTGGACACCGCTGGAACTTCACAATGCTCAGGCAGCGTGGTAGAATGACTACACCCTACGCAAAGCCCACCATGAGCACGCAAGATATTCTGTTCATCGTTCTGGCCGTTTGCGCCGCGGTCCTGACCGGATTCGCCGCTTGGCTGCTGTACTACCTGGTCGGCATTTTCCGTGACCTGCGGCAGACCTCGCGGGCCATCCACGCCAAAGTCGAACAGCTCAGCTCCATCCTCGACTCGATCAGGGCCAGAATCGGCGACACGGTCTCGACGCTGACGCTCCTGACCCAAGTGATTAGCAAAGTTGCGGGCTCATGGAAAGCCCGCCGCTCAAAGCGCTCGTCATCGGACTTGCCGGACGAGTAGCGAGCTTTTTTCATCCATGCGAATCTCTTTCGGCGCGGGATAGCGGGCGCAGCGTCCGGACGTATGCGCTTCGTCAATCTCCACACACACTCCCACTACAGCCTGCTCGACGGCCTCCCGACCATCGAGAGCTTGGTGTCGTACGCCAAACAGCTCGGCATGACCGGCTTGGCCCTGACCGATCACGGGGTGCTGTACGGGGCGGTGGAGTTCTTCCAGCGGGCGACCGCCGCCGGCCTGAAACCGATCATCGGCGTCGAGGCCTACTTCACGCGCGGCAGCCGCTTCGACCGGACCGGCCACGCGGATGACCGGCCAAACCACCTGATCCTGCTGGCCCAGAACGCCGAAGGCTACCGGCACCTGATCAAACTGGTGACCGCTTCCCACCTCGAGGGTTTCTACGGCAAACCGCGCATCGACCTCGAGCTGCTCGAGCAGCACCACCGCGGGCTGATCTGCTTGTCGGGTTGCCTCAACGGTCCGATTCCGTCGCTGCTGGCCAGCGGTAATCAAAGCGAAGCCGAAGCCATGGCCAAATCGTTCCGCGACCTGTTCGGGCCGGAAAACTTTGCGCTCGAGCTGCAAGACCGTCCGTCCATCCCGGCCCAGGCAGCTGTTAACCGCCAGCTGGCGGCCGTCGGCGCCAAGCTCGGCATACCCCTGGTCGCCACGAACGACAGCCACTACCTGCACGCGGACGACGCCGAAGCCCAAGACGTCTTGCTCTGCATCCACCTCAAGAAGCTGCTCGACGACACCGACCGCTTGAGCATGCGCGACCAGGATCTATCGCTGCTGCCGGGTGAAGCGATGGCCGAAAAGTTCGCCGCCTTCCCCGGTGCGGTCGAACATTCAGCCACCTTGGCCCAGACCGTCGACTTTAGCTTCGAGTTCGGCAAGACGATCCTGCCGCACTTCGAGGTACCGAACAAGCGCGCGCCGATCGATTACCTCCGAACGCTGGTGACCGCGGTTTTGCCTAAACGGTATGCCGCTGACCGGCTGCCGACGGCTGCCCAACGGCTGGAGTACGAGCTTGAGGTGATTGGCAAGACCGGTTTTGCTCCCTTCTTCCTGATCGTGGCCGACTTCGTCAACTGGGCCAAAGACCACGGCATCGTGGTCGGTCCGGGACGCGGCTCAGCCGCCGGCTCAATCGTCTCCTACCTCCTCAACATCACCAGCGTCGATCCGATCCAGTACGAACTGCTGTTCGAGCGCTTCCTCAACCCCGATCGGGTGGTGATGCCCGACTTCGACATCGACTTTGCCGACACCCGCCGCGACGAGGTCATCCGTTACGTTCAGCAGAAGTACGGACCCGACCACGTGGCCGGCATCATCACCTTCGGCACCATGGCCGCCCGTGCGGCCATTCGGGACGTCGGTCGGGTGCTCGGCTTGCCCTACGCCTACTGCGACCGCGTGGCCAAGCTGATCCCAATGTTCGCTACGCTCAACCAGGCCATCCGCAGCGTGCCGGAACTGCGAGAGATTTACGACCAGGATCCGACCGGCCGCCGCCTCCTCGACACCGCCAAAAAGCTCGTGGGCGTGGCGCGCCACGCTTCGCAGCACGCCTGCGGCTTCGTGATTTCAAAAGAGCCGCTGGTCAACGCCATCCCGGTCCAGCGCGCCTCGTCCGAATCCGAGATGTTGGTCACCCAGTACTCGCTCCATCCGATCGAGGACCTCGGCATACTGAAAATCGACTTCCTCGGACTGTCTAACCTGACCATCATCGAAACTGCTCGGGCCATCATCCAGGCGACGCGACGAATTGACGTCGACCTTGACGGGCTGCCGCTCGATGATCCAGCCACCTACCAGCTGCTCCAGCGCGGGGCTACCACCGGCGTTTTCCAGCTCGAGTCGTCAGGCATGCGCCGCTACCTCCGCGACCTCAAGCCGACCACGCTCGAAGATATCGTGGCCATGGTCGCGCTCTACCGGCCGGGACCGATGGAGCTGATCCCGCAGTTCATCGCCGGCAAGCACGGCCAGTACAAGCCGAGCTACCTCGACCCGCGCCTCAAGCCGATCCTGGAGAAAACTTACGGCGTGGCCGTCTACCAAGAGCAGGTCATGCAAATGGCGCGGGATTTAGCTGGCTTTACCATGGCCGAGGCCGACGTCCTGCGCAAAGCGGTCGGCAAGAAAATCGCTAAGCTGCTCAAGGAGCAGCGTGAAAAATTCATCAGCGGGGCGGTGGCCAACCACATTAAGAAATCCACGGCCGAAAAAATCTTCGAGTTCATCGAGCCGTTCGCCCGCTACGGCTTCAACCGCGCCCACGCCGTCTGCTACGGGCTGATCGCCTACCAGACCGCCTTCCTCAAAGCCAACTACCCGGCTGAGTTCATGGCCGCGCTGCTGACGGCTGACCAAGCCAACACTGACCGGGTGGCGATCGAGGTCAATGAGTGTCGCCAGATGAGCTTAGAGGTGCTAGCGCCGGACCTGAACGAATCCTTCGCCTCATTCGCCGTGGTTCCGAACAGCGACGGCACGCCGCCGACCCGCATCCGGTTCGGACTGTCAGCCGTCAAAAACGTCGGCGATAACCTGGTGACCGCCGTGATTGCGGAGCGCAAGACCAGCGGCCCGTTCGCCAGCTTGGAAGACTTTCTGCGCCGGGTCCAGTCGAAAGACCTCAACCGCAAGTCGCTCGAGAGCCTGATCAAAGCCGGCGCGCTCGACCGTTTCGGCGAACGGCGGCAGATGCTGGAGCACGTGGCTGAGCTGCTGACCATCAACCGCGGCGCCGAGCGCGAGGCCGAACGCAAGCAGCTCAACCTGTTCGGCACCATGCCAGTCAACCACGCGCCGGTCGTCCGCCTCCGCCAGGTCGCACCAGCCAACGACGACGAGCGCTTGGCTTGGGAAAAGCAGCTGCTCGGCTTCTACGTTTCGGCCCACCCGCTGGATGCCTACATCGCCGCTTTGGCCGGACTGACAATCACCAGCTGCAATAAGCTGTCCGACCTGCGCCGCAGCCAGCGCGCCAGCGTCGCCGGTGTGATTACCAGCATCCAGCGCGTCATGACACGCACGGCTGAATCGATGCTGTTCGTCCGCCTCGAAGACCAGAGCGGCAGCGTCGAGGTTTTAGTTTTCCCATCGGTCCTGAAGGCCGACCCCGGGCCGTGGCAAGAAGACAAGGTCGTGGTCGTAGCCGGCAAAGTCAGCGATAAGGACGGCGTGGCTAAACTGCTGGCTGACAACGCTCGTGAGTTAACTAAGGAAACGACCAGCGTCGGTCCGGTGGCCGACACCGTCGTCGTCACCATTCCCAACGCCGCCGACGAACAGCTGTGGCTGACGCTCAAGGACATCTTCCGCCGGCATCCCGGCCCGGCCAAGGTGGTGCTGGCCGTGCGCGGCGAGCAGCGCCGGATCGTCACCAGCTACCTCGTCGACCGCCACGACGAGTTCGTCCGCGCCATCGAAAGCCTGCTCGGTCAGGGCGCCATTGCGGAGACCGGATGACTGCCAAACGTTCCCACCAGCCGCACGTCGCTCGACTGTACCGGACCGGCACGTTGGCCTTCGTCGGCGTGGCCGTGCTGGTGGCCGGCGTAATCGGCGCCATTGCCTTGTCCGGCACCACCGTCGCCATCACCGTCGGTACCCGCGACATCACCCAGCGCGCGACCCTGACCGTAGTTGAACAATCGCCGGCTGATGACGAGCTGACCGGCACGTTCGTGTTCGCCGAGATGGAGGGCGGCAAAACGGTGGAGGCGCCGCAAACCGGCGAACAGGTCGACGACTATGCCCGCGGCACCGTCATCATCGTTAACCGCTGGACGAAAGCCCAGCCGCTGGCGGCTGGCACGCGGCTCAAGGCCAGCTCCAACGGACTCATCTATCGAACCGCGGCCCGGGTGGACGTACCGGCCGGCGGCGAATTCGGAATTGAGGTGGTGGCCGACGAAGCCGGCGCACGCGGCAACATCGGACCTGACCGGTTTGAGATCGTGGCGCTCTGGTCCGGCCTGAAGGACCAAATCTACGGCCGCAGCTCGACCGCCATGTCAGGCGGCGTCCGCAGCGCCACCAAGCTGTCGCAAGCGACCATTGACAATGCTAAGCGGGCCCTCGAAGACGAACTGCTGGCCGCCGCCGCCGATCAGCTGCCCGCGCCAGCCGACGCCCAGGTCCGCGCCGGCGAACCGTTTGCCGTCAGTGCCGCCGTCAGCAGTCGGCAGCAAGCCGGCGATAGCGCGGCCAGTGTCACGGTCGAGGGATCGGTCCGGGCGGCCGCCATTGACCTGCCGGCCGAAACGCTCAACCAGCATGTCGAGCAGCTCCTCAGCAACGTCCGAGCGAGCGATGAATCATTCATCGACAACGATCCGACCGTAACTTGGCGTTTGACCGAATTCAGCGGACGCAACCGTCGGGCGCAGTTCGACCTGACCGTAACCCAACGTGCGCGCCTCCAAGCGAACAGTCAACGGTTGCAAGCCAACCAATTCACTCGCCGCACGCGCCAAGAAATCCTGACTTCCCTGCAAGGTATTCCGGGCGTGGTCAAAGTCGAGGTCACCATTCGGCCGTTCTGGGCCACCCGCACGCCCGGCCTGCCCAGCCAGATCAAGGTCACCGTTACGGCCGCTCAATAGCCGGCCGCTTCGTCCCGCGCTACAATACTCCATACTGAATACTAACTACCCTGCCCCCTACTCCATGCCCCAAACCCCACGTCCCAACCCCGACCATCTCGAAGCCATCCGCCACACCCTCAGTCACTTGCTAGCCGCGGCCGTTCTCGAACGCTACCCCGACGCCCGATTGGCGATTGGCCCGCCGATTGAGCATGGCTTCTACTACGACATCGACACACCCAACCCGATCACCCTGGCCGACTTGCCAAAGCTCGAACAGCGGATGCGTGAGCTGATCAAGCAGAAGCTGCCGGTTGAGCCGGTCAAGCTGAAAAACTTGGCCGAAGCCGGCCGTGGCGTCGGCAACAGTCCGTACAAGCGTGAACTCGTCGAAGAGCACGCGGGTAAAGGCGAACCGATTACCTTCTTCCGGATTGGAACGTTTACCGACCTCTGCCGCGGCGGTCACATCGAGCAGACCGGGGAAATCAACCCGCAGGCCTTCAAGCTGACTCGCGTGGCCGGGGCGTACTGGCGCGGCGACTCAACCCAGCCGATGCTGCAGCGCATTTACGGCGTGGCCTTTGCCACCAAACATGAGTTAGATCAGCATCTCAAGTTGTTGGCCGAAGCCGAAGCCCGCGACCACCGCAAGCTCGGCAGTGAACTCGAGCTGTTCGCCTTTGAGCCGATTGCGCCTGGCGCGCCGTTCTGGCTGCCGCACGGCATGACCGTCATCCGCCAACTGGAACAACCGCTCGCGTTCCTCGCGCACGCCCGGGCCGTCCTCCAAGCCATCCCCGAAGTGACACCCGACGACCCCACCATCGTC
>JACQKI010000029.1 GCA_016204645.1 Candidatus Kerfeldbacteria bacterium | reverse complement strand
TTTCCGTTTTTGGCAAGATCCGATGGTAATGTGCACAGACATATGGCGGTTTCCATGGATAGACTCAGGGAATGGCAATCTGTATGGCAAAAACAATTAAGGAAGAACGGTTACGATGGGTGCTGCCTGCGGTTCGGCACGAGGTGAAGCTCAAGGACGCAGCCAAGCTCTGTCCGTATGGGCAGCGCAGCCTGGAGCGCTGGGTGGCGGCATACAAACGGAACGGTGCAGGCGGGCTGGAACCACACTCAACCAGACCCAAGACGCATCCGGATGAAACACCGATCCAGATCAAGGAACAGGTCATTGCGCTGCGGCAGGAAACCAAGCTCTGTGCCCTGAAACTCAAGTGGCGGTTGGCGAAACGGGGCCTGCACCTCCATGAACGTACCATCGGCAAGATCCTGAAAAGCGAGCGGCTCGTTCGGAAGTATCGCGTCCGGAGAGTGAAGTACACGTATCTCAAAGCCGCGCTCCGGCCAGGGGAGCTCATCGAGATTGATGTGAAGTATGTGCCCGGATTCGTTGAGAGACGGCAGTATTTCCAATATACAGCCATTGACTGTGCGTCACGCTGGAGATACTTGGCGGTGTACGACGAGCAGGACAACTGGCATGCACTCCGGTTCCTGGAAGCGGTGACCAGACAGTTCCCGTATCCCATCAAGGCCGTGAAGACCGACAATCATGCAACCTTCACCAACTTCTACACCAACCTGACCAAACGCAGCGACCTGACGGTGAAAACCATCCACGCCTTTGATCAGTTCTGTGCTGCTCGTGGGATCACCCACTACCTCATTGATTCAGGCAAACCAGCCCAGAATGGGACCGTGGAACGGTCACATCGTTCTGATCAGGAATCTTTCTATGATCACCACACCTTCACCTCATTTGCTGACTTGCAGCAGAAGCTGGCGAGGTGGAATACTGACTACAACAACCTGGAACACTGTGGACTCAATGGCAAAACCCCGAATGAAGTCTTATGTACTTTCAAGCTCATGAATCCGCCAAATGTCCGTACCTAAAACACGATGTAAAGTTTAAAGGGCGCTCGGAACATCGTGCTCCGGGCGCCCTTTGTGTATCGAGCAACGACCAGCCGTGGTCGCCTACCGACGAACGTCGGTGTACGCCGGCTGCATCACGCCGTTGTAGATCACCCCCGAGCACCTCGGCCAGCCCTGGAGATCCAGCTCACGCCAGGTCTTGACCCCCCATCCGTACGGGGAGATCATCGTCGTCCCTTCCGGGCCGGGGATGATGGTGGCCGGGTTGCGCCCACCAGACTTGGTCCAGCGGATGTCGACCCCGTCGATGTGGCCGCCGGGCACGAGCGCCACCTGCTCGCCGCAGGCCGGCACTGGGAACCTGCCGAGCATGGTCCGGTGCTGCCGGGGGTGGAAGAGGTACACCTCGAGCGTGGATGCTGTCCGGTTGGTAAACCCAACCGGCACGAGCGGGTACCTGTTGTTCAGGCCGTAGAACGGAATCGGCACCTGGTAGCGGTACCCCTCGATGTTGCCGAGGAAGTAGCCGTCCATGCGGCTGAACACTCCGAGCGTCTCGGCGTGCGCGACCCTGCGGCCGGTGAAGGCCACCAGGTAGGCGGTACCAGGATCAGACGACGGAACGAGGTACGTTCCGTGCTCGACCAGTACTTCGGTCCGCTTGACCACGTGGTGCGTGTAGCCGGTGTTCCGCACCCCCTTCACGATGTAGTACCCGTGAAAGAAGCACGACGACTGGGTGAGACACGCCAGCCCTAGGCTGACAACGAGCAGCAGCTTCTTCATGTACGCCCTTTCCGTGCGCATCCTCACTGCGTGAGGAGCAGTTTAGAGTTGCTGCGGGAGCGTCAAAAAAGCTTGGCAGCATAGCACATCCACCAGAAAAGTCAAGAGCAAATCAGGTGTTCGATTGAAAAATTCGCTGTTTTCTGCTATAATTCAAGCACTGAAAACAAACTGCTAACCTTAGCTTTGACCACGTGCCAAACGGAACACCAGGCCTAGGCTACCGAGAGCCACGACGCGGAGACCAACCGCGTCCTGAGCTCCGTCGTCCTGATCAAGAGCGCCAGGTGCCGGTTCGGGTTGAGCGAGAAACCGAACCGGAAACCGAAACCGAACGCATTGAGCGGAAAATTCTCGAGGCTCAACCGACTGATCGACGCGAGCGTCCGAGCGGGGCCGGACCGGCCGCCGCGGCCAGGCCAGCCAGCCTCGATCCGCTGGTCAAAGAAATTGAAGATATTCTCAGCGCTGACCTCGGCCCAATGTACCGGACCATGTCCCCGTCGCAGCAGCGGGTGTTTCGAGTTGAGGGCGAGCGGACGGCCGCGGCCGTCCGCCGGCTGCTCGAGCAGGCCAAGCTCAAGGTAAAAACCATTCTCGACCTGATCCGCCGCTGGCTGCGCCTGATTCCGGGCGTCAGTAAGTTCTTCCTCGAGCAAGAAGCTAAAATTAAAACCGACCGAGTGCTGGCCGTCCGCGACCGGTTGCACCACCGGTAGCGATGCTGACCACGGCTCCAACGCTCGAAGTCGATTCGGTGGCCAGTGCCGTGGCCGGGATTTCCGGTGCGCAGACTTTGAACGCGGCGACGTGGCTGACAGCGGCCGTGAGCGGCATTGCAGGTACGGTGATCGCGCTCCGGTGGCTGCTGCACTACCTGGCCCGGACGTCAGCCAGCATGCAGAAGGTAGTACTGCTGGCGACCGTGCCGAAGGAGCAGAGCCAGGACGAGCACCAGCGGACGCCGGATCCGAAAGAGGTGCTGGCTCAGCTCGAAACGTTCGCCCTGAACCTGGGCGGCCTGCCGGCTCAGCGTTCGGCCAACGTCATCAAGAACGCTTGGGATAACTTCTGGTTCGGTCGGCACGACGAGCTGGCCTTAGAGATCGTGGCTGACCAGGGATTAATCAAATTTTTTGTGATCGTGCCGCGCTTCCTGCAGCAGCTGGTCGAGCTGCAGCTGCACGCCCAGTACCCGAAAGCCCAGCTTGAGGAAGTGCCCGACTACAACATTTTTTCGCCGCGGGGTCCGATTATGGCCGGCTACCTGCACCTGACGAAACGCAGCATGTTTCCGATTCGCAGCTACAAGAAGCTCGACGCTGATCCGCTCAATGCACTGACCAACGTGCTGTCGAAGATCGGCGACGACGCTGGCGCGGCCATTCAGATCCTGCTGCGACCGGCTCGCGGACACTGGCAGCAAACTGGGCAGCGGGTGGCCCATAAGCTCCAGCACGGCAAGCAGCTGTCCGAAGCCATGGGCGCGGCCGGTTTGGCCGGCGCGCTCAAGAGCGCGGCTAAGGTCTCGACCAGCAGCCTGAGCACGTCCACTCCTGGGCAGTCCAACCAGTTCCGGATGCCGTACCTGACGCCGATGGAGCAGGAGTTGGTTAAAGCGCTCGAGGAAAAAGCCAGCAAGCCCGGCTTTGAAGTCAACATCCGCTTGCTGTCCTCGGCGCCGGACCAGCAACGGACGCGGGCAAATTTAATTAACATCACCAACGCCTTTACCCAGTATCGCGGGCAGGAAACGGAGAACGGTTTTGTCCGCCGACGCTTGCTGCGCCGAAGCGCATTCATCAAAGCTTTCATCTATCGGCACTTCAGCCATCGTCATCGGTTCATCCTCAACAGCGAAGAGCTGACCTCGCTCTGGCACCTGCCGCTGCCGACGACCGAGACGCCGAACATCCTGTGGCTGCACGCCCGGACCGCGCCGGCGCCGGCCAACCTACCGGCCGGGGGCATCAGCCTGGGCAAGAACGTTTTCCGCGGCGTTGAGCAGCTGGTCCGGATCAAGCGCGACGATCGCCGCCGGCACGTCTACATCATCGGTATGACCGGCTCGGGAAAGTCGGTGCTGATGGCCGAAATGGCCAAGCAGGACATCCGGGCGGGCGAGGGCGTGTGCGTGGTCGACCCACACGGTTCGCTGGTCGAGGACGTCATCCAGAGCATTCCGCGCGAGCGCTTCGACGACGTGGTGTACTTCGACCCTTCGGACGTCGAGCGGCCGGTCGGCTTGAACATGCTTGAGGCGGGTAGCGTCCAGGAACGCGACTTCGCCGTCCAGGAGATGATCGCCATTTTCTACAAGCTCTTCCCGCCGGAGATGATCGGCCCGATGTTCGAGCACAACATGCGCAACGCCATGCTGACGCTGATGGAAGACCGTCAGTCGCCCGGCACGATCGCGGAAATCCCGCGGATGTTCACGGATACGGCTTTCCAAAAGTACAAGGTCGCAAAGGTGACCGACCCGGTGGTCCGGGCCTTCTGGGAAAAGGAAATGGCCAAGACTTCAGACTTCCACAAGTCGGAGATGCTCGGCTACCTGGTATCCAAGGTCGGCCGGTTCGTCGAGAACGCGATGATGCGCAACATCATCGGCCAGCCGAGCTCTGGCTTCAACCTGCGTCAGATGATGGACCAGAAGAAAATCCTGCTGGTCAACCTGTCGAAGGGCAAGGTCGGCGAAGTCAATGCTAACCTCCTTGGATTGATTATTGTCTCTAAGCTGCAGATGGCAGCTTTGTCCCGGGCTGACGTGCCCGAGCCGCAGCGCAACGACTTCTACCTGTACATCGATGAATTCCAGAATTTCATCACTGATTCGATCGCCACCATCCTGTCGGAAGCGCGGAAGTACAAGCTCAACCTGACCATGGCACACCAGTACATGGGCCAGCTGGTCCAGGGCCAGGACACCAAGATCCGCGACGCCGTGCTGGGCAACGTCGGCACGTTGCTGGCGTTCAGGATCGGGGTCGAAGACGCGGAAATTCTGGAGAAGCAGTTTGCTCCGGTGTTTTCCCTGTTCGACCTGGTCAACATCGACCGCTTCAACGCCTACGTCCGCTTACTGGTCGACAACCGCGTGACGAAGCCGTTCAGCTTAGCCACGTTCCCGCCCTGGCCCGGCAGTCCGGCGATTGCGACCGAGGTGAAGCAGCTGTCGCGCCTGAAGTACGGCCGCGACCAAGCCATCGTCGAAGCCGAAATCTTGGAGCGCAGCCGGCTCGGCTCGGTCGCTGCTCCTCCGCCGGCCCAGCCCATGGCAGAACGGAGGTTCTGATGCGCCGATTGTTTTTCGTCGTTACGTTCGTCCCGCTGCTGCAGTCCACCATGGTGTACGCGGCCACGCCGTTTTCGATCGAAGATGTTGGCGGTGGAGTGGGATTAGGAACGGCGGATTTGAAGGACAGCACGGTAAATATTATCCGGATACTGCTTGGATTGCTTGTGGTCGTAGCTCTTTTTTCAATGGTTGTTTTGGCAGGTGCGAACTACGCCTGGTCTGGTTCAAGCGACAAGGTAAAAAATTTTGCTCGTAACATGTTTGTGGCCTCAATAGTTGGAATCGTGATTGTTTTAATCGCTTGGGCGATTGTCATCTTCGTGGCTGGCACGACCCGAAACGTCACCTCTTGACGGTCAATACCTAGTGCGATAGAGTGCGGCTGCCGTGAATTGCGTCAACAATAACGCAAATAATCTTTTACCCGCTGGCTAGCGGTTGGTGGGCGTGCTGGCCGGCGGAAGAAACGCCGGTCATTTTTGTTAGCCCCCTCTTGGAAATTGGAGGTTAGGCCAAGCGCCCGAGCCTTAGCGACGGGCACTGGCTAGGGAGGGGTCACGTTCCGGGGTAGTTGAGTTGGTACAACGCCGCGCTGTTAACGCGGATACCGCAGGTTCGAGTCCTGCCCCCGGAGCCACCAGTATTTTCAAGATTAATCAAACAAAAAATCTAGGTCTCCGGTGCGGGGTTGGTCGTCCCGCCACGCGGCGGGATCCCCGGAACGCTGCCCGCAATCCGTCTCTAAAAGAGGCGGATTGTTGGCGTTCATCACGCGCGTGAATCCCGAATCAACTCAAGAAGCTAGACCATGGGGGAACCCCAACAAATTCCTTGCTCTTATTCAAGACCACGTACTTCAACTAGATGCTGAAGAATAAATTCAATGTTCAGTACGTCAGGACTACTATTGTCCTCGAATAATCCTGGCTAACTCGGCGAGATCCTTATCGCTCGCTCGATGTGAATCGTGTGAGGAAATATAGCCCTCGTATTGTTCGAAGTACTTATCGACATTAGACTTGATTGGTTTCCAGTTTTTCGTGTTAGTTCCGTGCATTGGAAAGAGTTTAGCGTGGAGGTGATCGATACCGAAGCCCTCGAATATCATTCCGGTCCGACCCACGTCAGCCAACTTCTGATCGAGAAGCTGGGCGACTTTTTTTGAAGCTAGAACCAGATCCATCATTACTGCTTGCGGCACGTCAAAAATGTAACTCGAGTAATGTGTTTTTGGAATGACAACCGAAAAACCCTTCGTGTTTGGGAATATCGACAAGAATGCAAGATGCTTTTTGTCTTCCCAGAGCTTGTGTGCTGGAGTTTGCCCCGAGAC
>JACQKI010000028.1 GCA_016204645.1 Candidatus Kerfeldbacteria bacterium | reverse complement strand
GCCTTGTGTGCGGAACGGTCATGACACCTGATATTGTAGGACGTCGTCGATTCACGCGCAAACGAAAAAGCGGGGAGTTCTGCATCCATGCAGTTCTTCCCCGCTCGACTGACTGAGCTGACTAGCCGTCCTGGCTAGTGTTGAAACATGGGCGAGCGCCCGCGCCAGCATTGGCCACCGGGCATGTTACGCCGGCGCAAGAACGCTCGCCACCGACTTCGGCTTGAACGCTGCGTTAGATCACGGACCATCTCTGGCCCGATGCCACCCACGGCGCTTCCCCCGCTTCCAGAGTTTGTAGCCAAACATCCGCTGCAGTCTCCGAAGCGAGAGAAAGACCGATTTCGGCATGGTGCTTTCCTCCATCACTGAGGAAGGGGGTCGAGTTCAGCGCAGCCACGGCGCCACCGTGTTTCCGGGCTCGTACTCGTTGCCTCGAGATCGGGCCACACGCTACGTCTCCGACCCGAGGGTTCGCGGTGGCAACCGTGAACTGCGCCAGCTGAGGGATGGCCGTACTTCGGCTTGAGCTGGTTGCACCCAGAGCAGGGTGCGTCGGGAATGCTTCGGGCATTCTCCATTCTCCCGACGCATCCGCCGGCCCTGGACTACTGCGTCAGCAGGTGTCGTCTCTGGGGCGTCGTAGCATGGCCTTGAGCTCCGCTACGTCAGATGAGATCGTGGACGCAGGTCCGTGACATCTGCCCGGGTGTGGGCGTCGAGCCGCTGCCTTCCGCGTGCCAGCTGTTATTCCGAGCGAACTGCGGGTGACCACGAATGGTAGTCATGTACTGCTCCTTAGTTCAGGTGTGCTTCCTTGCTGCGGAACAACCGAAGAGCAGGATGCGATGCGCGCTATCCCATTGGGTTAAGCGCACCTCCGTGTGTTTCGATGCAACGCATCCTGCTGCTCCGGAGCTGGAGCGCCATCCCTGGCACGAATCGTGGGGAGACTTCCGTGTGTCCTCCAGCACTTCTACTACCCGAGGGGACGGTGCGGTTTCACCGAAACAACAGGCGCGATCACGCGCGGTCTCGATGCAAACCGCACCTAGTTGTTCCGTCGACATGGTCTCAGGGGTCATGCGGCCTCGCGATTGAATTGTACGGTATGGTAACCGCTGCGAGGATGGCCCTTGATGGGTGCCCATGCCGCCGGCAAAGCTACGGTGGAATTCCTCTGCGCATCGCCCTGCGCACTGGAGCTACCCTCCATGGGAGGCGCGTCCGGCGACTCAGGACGCAGATGGGGGAATGCGCAAACCTTGGTCTGCGCCCGAAAACATCCTTGTCATTCTGGCCTCGAACTGGCAGCCAGATGCCTGAGGCTGATTCTTCAACCTCCTTATTCTGTGCTCCGTCCTGGAACACGGTTGGCTCGGCTCAACTTGGCTCGGCTCTTCAAATTCAAACAGCCCACCTATCGCTTGGGCATTACGCATTCAAAACTGTTTTCTATTTTTCAGAGGACTACGCAGGCAGTCAGCCCTCTTTCAACTGCCTTTTTGCACAGCGTCCAAATCACCACAACATCATCCAGTCCAGCATAGTACGCTTGACAGTGATGTCAAGCACTGGACTAACTTTGGCTAATCCTAGCCCACTGAAAAACGTATCTACAGCCCCAGCTGCCGGCGCACAACCATGATGCACGACCCGTCGGCGACCACTTCAAGACCCTTTTCTCGCGCTCGCTGGATAACTTCCGGTGATTCGGCGCCCGGCTGAAACCAAAGTTTCTTGATGCCGGCTGCCACTGCATCGTCAATCACGGTCAAACCGACTGACGGCGGAACCACGACCACAGCTACATCCGGTTTTGGCGTAACGTCTTGCAGGCGTCCGACTGCCGAGACACCGCCGAGCTCACTCAGCTTCGGGTTGACCGGCACGACGATAAATCCGGCGTGCAATAAGTCGTAAAAAATAACGTTCCCGAATTTTTCCGAATCAGCCGATGCGCCGACCACCGCGTAGCGGAAGTGCTTGGAAACAAAAGGGTGTATGGATTTTAGCGGGCGGTGGTGAAGGTGTTTCATGTATGAGCTTATAGCTGGTAGCTTTTAGACGTGCCGAGACTAACCCCATCAGCTAAAAGCTACAAACTAACAGCTGTCCTATTACCATCCCCGTGCCTCCATTGCCTGCGCAATTCGCTGCGTGGCCACAACCCAAGCTGCGGTCCGAAAATCTGTTTTCAGCTCACGCGACGCAGTCCAAACTTGCTCAAAGGCCGATTCCATTAGCGGCTGCAGACGGTCTAGAACTTTTTTTTCCGGCCAGTAGCTGTTGGTGACGTTCTGAACCCACTCGAAGTACGAGCCGACCACTCCGCCGGCGTTTGCTAGGATGTCCGGTACCACCACCGCGCCGCTGCGCCGCAGGACGGCATCGGCTTCGGGCGTGACTGCGCCGTTGGCCATTTCCAAAATCACTTTGGCTTTGACCTGCGAGGCGTTCTCAGCGGTAACGGCGTTTTCCAATGCGGCTGGTATCAAGACGTCAACTTCAAGCGCAAGTAAATCATGGTTGGAAATCGCGCGGTAGTTCTCCATGTCGCAGACCGTGCCAACGCAGTAGACGCCGGCGATCATGCCGCGTTCGAGCTTCGAGTGCATGACGTGCTCCGGGTCCATGCCCTGCCGGCGCAGGTCAACGATTCCGCCGCGCGAGTCGGACAGGGCGATGATCTTATAGCCGGCGTCATGCAGCAACTTAGCCGTATTGAAGCCGACGTTGCCGAAACCCTGGACCGCCACCGTGGTGACGCGGCGCGATCGTTTCAATTATTTCATCACGGCGTTGAGCACGTACAGCCCGCCCTGGCCGGTCGAGTACTCGCGCCCGGCTGAACCGCCGATTCCGAGCGGCTTGCCGGTGAACGCGCCCGGCGTCCATTGACCGACCAAGCGGCTGTACTCATCGACCATCCAAGCCATGATTTTCGGGGTAGTGTAGACGTCCGGGGCCGGCACATCCACCTTCGGCCCGAGGTACTTATACATTGCCCGCACCCAGCCGCGCGACAGCTCTTCGAGTTCGCGGGCCGACAGCGACTTCGGGTCGACGGTTACGCCGCCCTTTCCGCCGCCGAAGGGAATGTTTGCGACCGCGCACTTGACAGTCATCCACAGTGCCAACGCCTTAACCTCGTCGAGGTTGGTCGACGGATGGAAGCGAATGCCACCCTTGTACGGTCCGCGGGCGTCATTGTACTGGACGCGGAACCCTTCGAAAACCCTGGTCTGGCCGCTATCCATTCGGACCGGGATAGCCACCTGGAAAACCCGCTGCGGGTGCTTCAGTATCTCGTGGGCGCGCGGCGACAGGCGACCGAGCTCGGCGGCGCGGTCGAGCTGCGCTAAAGCGTTGTGAAAAGGATTAGTTCCCATCGGCTACGGCTTGATCGTTTCGTGGTGGCTCGGCGCCTTCACGCCCCAGTCAATCTTGACGCCCTTCTTGATCAAGCCGCGCGCTTGCAGGTACTGGTAGGCGGCCAGGGCGGCTTTCGCCCCTTCGCCGGCGGAAATGACAATCTGTTTCTGGTCGATGGTTGTGACGTCGCCGGCCGCGAACAAGCCGGGCAGGCTGGTGCCGTTGTCATCATTGATGATGACCTGCTTGCGAGCGTCGAGTTCGACTAGGTCTTTGATCAATGAGGCGTTGATGGTAAAACCGATTTCCACGAAAATACCGTCGACCTCGAGCGTCGTTTCCTGTCCAGCTTGATCGGCGAAGATGATGCTGGTGACGCGGTCAGTGCCGAGCACTTGAGTGGGGCTGACACTGTACTTGACGGTAATGCCGTCAGCCAGAACGCGATCGATCAGCACCCGTTCGCCGCGCAGCTCATCGTTCTTAGTTAACAGGTGCACGGTGGCATTCAGCTTGCGCAGCAGCAAGGCCGCGTCCATGGCTGAGTTTCCGCCGCCGACCACGGCCACGCGTTTGCCTTTATACAGCGGCCCGTCGCAGGTGGCGCAAAAGACCACGCCCTTTCCGATCAGGGGCTCCTCGCCCGGAACGCCCAGGTGCTTGTGGGTCAAACCGAAAGATAAAATCAAAGCGTGTCCTACGTAGCTCTCAGCCGATGACGTTACTACAAAATCATCGCCTTGCCGCTCGACTTTCTGGACCTCTTCCAATTTAACCTCGGCCCCGTACTTCTCAGCCTGCTTTTGAAACTTAGTCATCAGCTCGAGGCCGTCGACACTATCAAATCCAGGATAGTTTTCGATATTGGCCGTGGTTGACGCTTGTCCTCCAATGTCCTGCGACAGCACCAAGGTCTTCAAATTTCGGCGCGCGGCGTACAGCGCCGCCGTCAATCCTGCCGGCCCACCGCCGATGATGATTACATCGTACACGTCGTGCCGCGGCTACTTCAGTTGGGCATCCAACGCTTGCTTGATCTGCTCTTTACGATGCAAGCCGACGCCTTGCCAAACGACTTTACCGCTCTTGAAAATCATCAAGGTCGGAATCGACAGAATGCCGTACTGC
>JACQKI010000018.1 GCA_016204645.1 Candidatus Kerfeldbacteria bacterium | reverse complement strand
TGATGTGATGGTTCAAAATGACCAGGGCACCTCAAATCCGTTACCGTACACCATCAACCCGATTCCACCTGACCAGCCGATCGTAGTTGACCGCTGGCCGAGCTGCGGCGCCTCGTGTCTTAACGCCGACATCGGCGCGCGGTTCAGCGTCGACGTCGATCCTGCCACGCTGATTGCGCCGGGCGCCGTGGTCTTGCGGCAGTGCACTGACCAAAACTGTACGGCTTTCAGCGGCCCGGCCATTACCGGAACGGTCGTCTACGACGGCCCGCCAGACTTCAAGTCGCACTTCCAGCCGGCAGCCTCGCTGCAATCCGACCGCTGGTACCGCGTGATTTTCAAGGACACCATCAAGGGTTCGACAGCGCCGGCCGACGGCACGCTCGGCGGCTTAAACTTCGACGAAGACGGCGACGGTACGAACGATGCATTCTCGTGGACGTTTAAGACCCAGGCCGGTGCGGGCGGCTGCCAGTTTGACCGGGTGGTCGTTAACCCCCGGACCGCGACCATGCGTCAGGCCGGCGAAACCAAACCCTACACGGCTGAGGCCTACACTGAACCAAGCAGCTGCTCCGGCAGCGGTCAGTTACTCAATCCGTTAGGCCTTACCTGGTCATGGTCGTCGGACCCAACCTACGCCACCGTGGTGCCGCAAGCTCAGGCGTGGAAGGCGACCGTGACCGCGGTGGCCGAAACCGTTCCGGGCACAACTGATATTAGGTCGACCGGAATCGATGGATTCGGCGTAACGAAAACCGGTACCGGGACGCTGACCATCGACTTCTCGTACTGCGAAGACGACACTGACTGCGAAGCCGGAGGGCTGTGCACCGGCAGCACCTGCGACCAGGCGACGCACCAGTGCTCGCCGCTCCTGAAGAGCCTATCCCGCGGCAACGGCGCCATCGGCACGTGGGTCAGCATCAGCGGCTGCTACTTTGGCGGTTACCGTCGCGGCGTCTGCCAGGGCGGTCCCGACGCCGGCTCGGCCTGCGATACGAACCAGGACTGCGACGCGAAGAACTGCGCCGGCGGCAGCGCCGTCATCTACACCAACAACCAGCGCGGCCGCTGGCCAAACCCGACCCTGTGCGGCGGACCGTCGACGCAGTGGTCGGCGACCCAGATTACCAGCGAGGTACCGGACCGCGATGACGCTGCTCTGAGCGCGGTCGATGGACCGATTTTTGTGCAGCGCTGGGACGGCAAGCAATCAAACTTGTCACCGGCATTTACGGTTGATCCGGCGATTATCGTGCCGGGCATCTGTAGGGTCGTCCCGGGCAACGGCACCGACGCGACGCGGGTAACGATCAGCGGTCAGAACTTTGAGCCGGTTCAGGGCACGGGCAAGGTGACGTTCTACAAGGAGAAAGACGTTGACCCGGCGGCCTACGAATCGTGGAGCGCGAACCAGCTGGTGTGCCGGGCGCCGAACGGCATTGAGAACAACATTGACGACCTCTACACGCTCGAGGGAGTTCCCTGGCAGCGGAACGAGATCGCTGTCAAGCAGAACAGCCAGTGGAGCAACGTGGCGAACTTCAACGTTACGCCGCCCGGCTGCCAGGCCTGCACCGGCGACCCGATGTGCGGAGCGGGCAACGGCTGCGGCTACAACGGCTGCTGCGCGGTTCGTCCGGCTGTGACCAGCGTCGATCCGACGAACGGTCAGACCAACGTCTGCCGGAACGTCGTTATCACCGCGACCTTTGATCGCGAGATGGATGCTAGCACTATCAATACCGGAACAGTCCAGCTGCTCGGATGGGGCAGAGTGGCGTGTCCGGGTCTGGGCGTTTGTTTTGGTTTCGCACCAATCACGGGCATTACGGTTCGCTACGATGCCGCGGCCCGACGCGTGAGCATCACGCCGCCGAGCCTGCTCGACCAGAACAGCCGTTATCAAGTCGCCTTGAGCCAGAGCGGGACCATTCGCAGCCGGGAAGGCGCGCCGCTTGACCCATACACGTGGGAATTTACCACGGCCGACAGTCCGGGGCCGTGCGCAGTCCACCGCGTCGAGGTCCTGCCGTCGACGAAAATTTTTCCGAAAGCCACGCCCGGCGATCCGGACAGCAGCCAGCTGTTTACGGCTCGCGCGCTGTCGAACACCAACCTGGCAATCAACGAGGTTCCGAACGTGTACGAGTGGGATTGGGGTTGGGAGTTCGCCGATGGCGGCACGCTCGCGCACTTCCTGCCAGATCCGCCGAACGATCCCGGCGACAGCGCTACGGCCACGGTCGAGGCCAAGCCGGTCAAGGGCCAGACGCGGGTGATTGCCCGAGCTCGGCCGACCAGCCCGGCTCGCGGGTTGACGGTTGCCGTCGCCGGATCGGCGACCATCACTGTCACCGCCTGCGAGAATCCGTGGGTGTTTACGGACAGCAGCGCAAACTGCACCATCGTTAACCCAGGCGCGTCCTGCACCAACTTCCACTTTGACCTAAGCTACTGCCTCGACGGCGCCTTGCCGAACCTCAGCTTCGACGGGGTGAAAATCAAGCCGACCGTCACCCAGTACGCCTCGGCCGGCGCCGGCTCCGGTCCGATTCTCCTAAAAGAGTTTCTGTTTAAGGAGCTGAATGCGGAAACGCGGGACGCGATCGGCATCCGCATCTACGATAATACCGAAGGGCTGTCGGCCCTCGAGTGGTACAAGAAGTACGCGCCGAAACCGGGGCGCACGTCGAACCTGAGCGTCGACGGCTACGACGCCGTCCGCGACGGCACCACCGTCTACGTGGCGGCCAGCGACTTCGACGGCAGCCAGTTCAATCCGAAGATCTTCCTGATCTCCTACAACCAGGGGGCCGATGAAAAAATTGTCGCCATCTACAACCAAATGCTCGACAGCTGGTTCTTCAACAATAACCCGCAGCTGGGCGCCATCTGCAACGCTGACAACGACAACGACAAGATCTGCGCCCAGCGCGACCTGAAGCGCGTGGCGGCCATCAGCGACATCATCCAGTACCTGCGCCAGTACCAGGTTAGCAACGGTTTCTACCCGAAGCTCGAGTCCGGCACCTTCCTGCCGCAGCTGTCGTTCTCGGTTTGGCCGTCGTGGCAGCAGACGCTCGGCGGCGACCTCAAGCAGACGCTGCCGGTCGACTTGAAGAACGAAATCGTGAGTTGCCCGGCCGGCCAATCGACCGACGGTGCCTGCTGGAACGAGACCGCCAAGAAGTTTATTTGTCCGAGCGGGTCGCGTATACTAGGATACAAGGGTACGAAGGACGGCAGTTCGGCCAAGCTCTACGCCAACCTCGAGTACACGGGAACCGGGACTTGGATCAATAACCCGAGTGAAACGATCTGCGATTCGCCGTCCGCCTGTCAGTGCTTCAACTACGCATTTGGCCCCTAATCAAGTATGAACGGCGACCAACCGACTGAACGTGTTCCGTTGCACCAAACCCGCCTTTTTCGTATACTAGTGGTGGTGGTTATCGTGGTTGGAGCGGTCGTGGCAGCAGCGCTGACGGTGCGCACCCGGCGCCCGGCCGCCACAAACGGCAACGCCACGGTGATCAACGGCTCGGTACCGCCGGCGAACCTCGACACGCGCCAGGGGATACCCCTGCAGGACGGCGACCAGGACGGCTTAACCAACGAAGAAGAAGACCGCCTCGGTACCAACCCAACCCAAGCGGACTCAGATCGCGATGGACTGTCCGACTTCGACGAAGTAAGGGTCTACCGGTCTGACCCGAACCAGCCCGACACCGACGGCGACGGGCACACCGACGGCCAAGAAGTTCAGCAAGGGTTCAGCCCGACCGGGCCAGGTAAACTGTTCGATACCGTCCCGCCTCCGACAACGCCAACTACATAACGCGTTAGCTAACGTCACCTTAAGGAGACCGACTATGTTCGAAAACGAGCCAAGCACCACTCCTCCGCCGACGGCGCCGCCATCGCCGGCGCTGCCTCCGCAAGACATCCACACCATGCCGGAACGGTTCATGGATACGGGTGCTGGCGGCGCTGCGCCGCGGCCGACCGGCGGCCGGGGCAAGAAGCTGCTGATGGTTGGGATCAGCGCGGTCGTGCTCGGCGGACTGGGTGCCGGGGCCTGGTACTACTTTACCCGGCTGTCGTCCGAGACCGCGGCTAACGCGAACGTCACGGCTAACGCTAATACCAACGCAAACGTCAACCGTAACGCCAACCTTAACCGTAACTTGAACGCCAACGCTAATGCTAACCTCAACGCCAACGTCAATTCAAACGCTAACCTTAACCTGAACGCAAACGCGAACGTCAACCAAAACGCCAACGTTAACGTCAACACCAACGCTAACACCAACACGAGTACGGCCGGTACGCCGCTGCCGCTCTCGACTGACACTGACAGCGACGGATTGACCGATACCGAAGAAGCAGTCTACAGCACCCAAACGAATAGCAACGACACCGACGGCGACGGTTTCATCGATGGCATGCGGACGCTGGCCAACGGGAAAATCGAAGGCGAAGTCTACTCCGGCTACTGCCCAACGAAAACCGGCAGCGTCCGGCTCGATGCCGACGCATGCGCCCTGATGCAGACGTACACGAACACGGCCTTCAACTACGCCCTCTGGGTGCCGACCAAGTGGCTGTCGCAGCCGACCAGCAGCGACCAAAAGACTGTGATCATCACCCCGGATATCGCGACGACGGAATTTTTCCAGGTCTCAGTCCTCGATAACCCGACGCAGGTGACTGCCAAAAACTACTACTTAAGCCTCAATCCGGGGATTGATCCGACCAAGCTCAAGGATGCGACGGTCAACGGCTTGGACGGCGTGCTGTCGCTCGACGAGAGCACCGTCTACTTCGTCAAGGGAACAAAAATTTACATCGTCAGCTACAACACCAACGCCCTGAGCAAGGTCAACCTCCGAACCACCTTCACCGCCATGTACCGCAGCTTCCACCTGGTTGCGCCGACTACCACGAATACCAATACGAACGTCAACAGTAACACCAACACGGCCTTCAACACCAACGGGTAAATGGGTTGCGAGGTGGTGGCCGAAGTCCGTCTACCCGCACCTGCTGGCTGGTTCCGCCGGCGCGTCAACGTCGCGCTCCGCTTGCTCCGCTACAACCCGAAGATGGTTAGCCTGGCCCTGGCCTTCGTGGGTGACTCGAGGGTCCGGCGGCTGAATCGCCGGTACCGAGGTCGAGCCGGTACCACCGACGTTCTGTCGTTTCCCGGCCAGGGAGGTTCCGACCTCGGCGAAATCCTCATTTCGGTGCCGCAAGCCCGGCGCCAGGCGCGGCAGTTCGGAACCGCGCTGCAACAAGAACTCTGGCTCTTGGCAGTCCACGGCTTGCTCCACCTGGCAGGCTTCGACCACCAACGCCTGCGCGATCGACGGCGGATGCAGCGTTGGGAGCAGCGGTTACTGACCGGCCGTTCGTTGATCCGTCGTTCTGCTAGCTGACTATGCCTTTCCGCCGCAGCCTGACGTTTGCCCTCAAGGGCCTTCGCTACGTCTACCTCCACGAACGAAACTTCCGCATCCATGTTTGGTTAGCGGTGGCGGCCGTGGGTTTGGCCGCGCTGCTTCGCGCCAGCGCCACCCAATGGCTGTTCGTGACGACCGCCATCGCCTCAGTCCTGGCACTGGAAGTGATTAATACCGTATTCGAAAAGATGATCGACTTGATCCATCCTCGGGTCCACCACTACGCTGGCACGATCAAAGACTTGGTAGCGGCCGCCGTGCTGGTGGCCTCGCTCTCGGCGCTGATCGTCGGCGCGCTGGTCTACGTTCCGCTCATCCGCTCACGCTGGCTCTAAACCATGGCTAAAGAAAGCTTCATTACCGGCCTGGATATCGGCTCGTCGACGATTCGCGTCGTAGTCGGCCAAGTCCAACCGAATACCTCGACCATTCACGTCGTCGGCGCAGCCGAACGCGAGGCCCAAGGCATTTCCAAAGGCTCGATCACCAGCATTGAAGACGCGGTCAGCGCGATTTCCAGCGCCCTGGAGACCGTCGAGCGGATGACCGGCATCCCGACCGAGCACGCATTCGTGGGCGTCGGCGGCACGCACATCGCCTCAATGGAGAGCCACGGCGTGGTGGCGGTGTCCCGCCCCAACGGCGAGATCCGCGAGGACGACGTCGAACGGGTGGTCGAAGCGGCCCAGACGGTAGCCACGCCGCCAAACTACGAAATTCTCCACGTCATTCCCCGGACGTTCACCGTTGACAACCAGCGTGGGATTAAGGATCCGGTCGGCATGACCGGCATGCGGCTGGAAGTCGACGCGCAGATCATCCAGGGCCTATCCGGCCAAATCAAGAGCGTCACGAAGGCGGTTTTTCGAACCGGGCTGTCGATTGACGATTTGGTTTTGGGTTCGCTGGCCGCGGCCGAGGCGGCGCTGAGCAAGCGGCAGCGTGAGCTCGGCGTCTGCTTGGTGAACATCGGCGGGGCGACGACCAGCGTAGTGGTGTTTGAAGAGGGCGACGTTCTGCACGTCAAGGTGCTGCCGGTCGGCGCCGGACACATTACCAACGACATCGCGATCGGCTTGCGGACCTCGATTGAGCTGGCGGAGCAGGTCAAGCTTGGAGTCGGAACAGCCGCACCCGATTCAATCGGCAAGCGCGAAGAAATAAACTTGGCTGATTTTGCTGGCGGCGAGCCGACGGTCGTATCCCGCAAGCACGTGGCCGAAATCATCGAGGCCCGGCTTGAAGAAATTTTTCGGATGGCAGACAAAGAGCTGCAGTCGATCGGTCGGGCTGGCATGCTGCCGGCCGGGATAGTCCTGACCGGCGGCGGCGCGCAGCTGAACGGGCTGCTCGAGGTCGCCAAGAAGGCCTTCCGCCTGCCGGCCTCGACTGGATTGCCGCAGGGTATCGTGACTGCAGTTGACAAGGTTAACAGCCCGGCTTTTACCACCGGCGTCGGCTTAGTAGCCTGGGGCGCTGGGGCCCAGGACCGCGGCGGCCTGCTGGGGAAAATCAGCAGCCTGCCGTCAGTCAACGCCGTCACCGACCGGATGCGGCAGTGGTTCAAGAACATGCTGCGATGAAATCGAACCGGGGATGGAGTCGGCCGGGCCGAACAGTAGCAGTCTCGGCCGTGGTCGGCGTACTCGTGCTGCTGACGTTGGTGGCAGTTTTTAGCCGTCGCCCGTCGCCGGCGCCGACGACGGATCCGACGTCTACCAACTCGACAGTTGACCGTTGGCCGCTCGTCTACGATCAAAATTTGGCCGTCAGCCTGCCGCTGCCGTCGGGCATGAACCTCTGTCAACTGGCGGACCGACAGCAGACCGTCCGCCTGGCGGCGTGCGGCGAAGCGGCAACCGACGCGGTCACGGTCCGCGGCCAGACGGACTGGAACACGCTCGAGGTGGCAGCCGCCTTTGACCAGGCCTTCGCCCAGGAGCTCCGCGAAGCCGGGCTTCCAGGCCTCGGCGTCCGCGGCACCTCGCTCGAAGGCAGCCTGACGTCCGTACGGTTCCTCCGGCTGTCCGAGACGGTCACAGCGGCGATCGTGCGCGATAAGCAAGTCCGCGAGCAGGGTTCACGTACCATCAGCGTCCTGTTCCGACGGGACGCTCCGTTCCAGGACAGCGGCGTCGACGTGCCGGTGGATTCGATTGTGGAACCGTACCTCAGGGCGATGACGTTTTTTGCCGATCCGAAAGCTGCCGTTCCTCCGTCGCGGCTGAAAACGTTTGTCAGTCCGTCTGGTTGGCGTTTCGAGTACCCGACGGCCAGCTCCGACTACCAGGCGTCCCCGCTGGCCGATTTCAGCGTCAGCTACGGCGCCGGCGCTCGTCTCGAAGTCCGGAGCGGAACCTCGGTTGATGCGGTCCGCGGCTCGACCAGCGGTTACCGCAAGCTCAACGACAAGCCGCTGGACATCAACGGCTCGACCTTGAACGAAGAACGGTTTGTACCCGACGGCGGCACATCGACCCGGCGCCTGCTGTTCGTCAGCCTGACCAACGACGGCCAGGTAGTGGGGTTTACCCTGCGGACGACCGGTCAAGAGAGCGAGGAAGAGACCTTCGAAGCCATTCTAAAATCATTCAGCTGGTCCTAGCTGCCGATGAGCATCCAATGTGTTCATGCGATGGAAAAGTGGCTTAACCGAGCACTTTTTTGTAACTGCCGCTTGCACGGAGCAGTTGGATTGCGCGGTTTTGACACTAACCAATTGAACACTTACAATGTAGGGGTAATGCGCCTATCCACAACAATCAGCGCGGTAGGCTAAGGAAATACCCGACTATGCCGACCGAGGTTAAACCGCAGATCGAAACCTTCGCCAAGATACGGGTGGTTGGCGTCGGCGGTTCTGGCGGTTCAGCCGTCAATCGGATGATGCGCTCGAAAATACGAGGCATCGATTTTGTGGCGGTCAATACTGATGCGCAAGCCCTGCACCACAACGCGGCGCCGCACAAAATTCACATCGGCAAGACGACCACCCGCGGCTTGGGTACGGGCATGGACCCGGAAATGGGACGCAAGTCGGCCGAAGAGAACGCCGACGAGATTCACGACATGCTCAAGGGCAGCGACATGGTGTTCATCACCTGTGGGCTCGGCGGCGGCACGGGTACTGGCGCGGCGCCGGTGGTGGCGGAGATCGCCAAGGACGTCGGCGCTCTGACCGTCGGCGTGGTTACCAGGCCCTTCAGCTTTGAGGGGGCGCAACGGCGACAGATCGCGGAACAAGGATTTGTCGAGCTGCGCGATAAAGTTGACACCATCATCACCGTTCCGAACGATCGCTTGCTGCAGATCATCGACAAAAAAACTTCGCTGCTCGACGCCTTCGACACGGTCGACGACGTGCTTCGCCAGGGCGTGCAGGGGATTGCCGAGCTGATCACGGTCCCGGGGTTGATCAACGTTGACTTCGCCGACGTCAAATCAATCATGGAGAACCAGGGATCGGCGCTGATGGGTATTGGTCAGGCGACCGGCGAGAGCCGGGCAGTCGAAGCTGCGAAAGCCGCCATCGACTCGCCGCTGCTCGAACTGTCGATTGACGGCGCCAAGGGTATCCTGTTCACCGTCACCGGCGGCGAAAACCTGGGCATGCACGAGGTCAACGAGGCCGCCCGGGTGATCACCAGCTCGGCCGACGGCAACGCCAAAATCATCTTCGGAGCGGTGGTCGACGAAGAGCTTAAAGACGAGGTCAAAATCACCGTTATTGCCACTGGCTTCGGAAAAGGCGACGCCCGTCCAGCCGCTCGCAAGGTTACGATTCAGACGCCGTTGAGCTTCGGCCAACCGCTCGAAGGCGCGACCGGGACGGCTACCAGCCCGTTGGTTCGCCCAGCAGTACCGCCACCCCCAGTCACACCGCCGAAAACCCCCGTCAAGACAAAAGAGGAAGAAGACCTCGAGATTCCAGCGTTTATCAGAAAAAAAATGATGTAAGCCGCAGACCGCGGGCGGCTGGTAGCTATCGGCTGGGCGCTGATAGCTGCTTTATCCACAAGACAGGCAGAGTCAGAAGGTTTATCATGGTTGGGTCGCTGTTTTGCTCGAGACGTCGTTGCCAATCTGCCGCTGGTTCTGGACGCGGTTCTTGACTGACCCAATATTTAGTAGTATACTACCCAGTAGCGACACAAGATATTGTAGGTTTAAGCAGCTCGGTTGGGACTGCGGAACTGGCTGGTGGGGCAGGTTTTGGGCCGTTTACCCGGCCACACTAGAAGGAGACTGATGCGCTGTCCAGCCTGCCACAACATTGACACAAAAGTAACCGATTCCCGGTTGGTGAACGAGGCCGTTGCGGTCCGACGCCGTCGGAAGTGCTTAAAGTGCGGTTTCCGATTTTCCACCTACGAGGAAGTCGAAATCCTCAACCTGACGGTGGTCAAGCGTGATGGCCGGCGCGAGCCCTACGGCCGCGAGAAACTTGAGGCCGGACTGAAGAAAGCCCTGGAAAAGCGACCGATCACCCACGAGGGCTTCAAGCGGCTGGTCAACGTCATCGAGCGGGACATTCAATTGCGAGGCCGAAACGAGATCACCTCCCAGCAGATTGGCGAGGTTGTCATGAAGCGGTTGAAACGGGCTGACCCGGTCGCCTACATCCGTTTCGCCTCGGTCTACCGGTCTTTCACGGACGCCGAAAGTTTCTGGGAGGAGCTTCGCTCCTTTCCCGCCAAAAGCGGGACCTCACGCCAGCGCGGTCGGCGCCGATCTAACACTCCGCGCAGCTAAAAGAACTAACCACATTTCGCCACCATGAACGGTTCCGCCCACCCACGCAAGCTCGTTCAGTCGCAGCGCATTGACCACGTCAAACTCAAAGAAATAATCACCGATGCGTTGGTTGACGGGCGGCACCGTCAGAGCGACGAGGCGCTGCTGGCCGACATGAGCGGCAACGCGATAAAGGTTTTAGAGAAGCGGTACCTGAAAAAGAAGGAAGGCCGGCCGGCTGAGCGTCCGGTCGACATGTTCCGACGGGTGGCCAACAACATCGCCCAGGCCGATGCCAAGTACGGAGCCACGCCGGCCAAGGTGGCAAAAACCGAGGAGCTGTTCTTGCGGCTGATCGCCAGCCGCGACTTTCTGCCGAACTCACCGTGCCTGATGAACGCCGGCCGCGACTTCCAGCAGCTATCCGCCTGCTTCGTGCTGCCGGTCGAGGATTCAATCGAGGGCATTTTTGAGACCCTCAAGCACCAGGCCATCATCCACCAGTCCGGCGGCGGCACTGGTTTTTCGTTCTCGCGCTTGCGGCCGAAGGGCAGCCTGGTCAAGACCACGCACGGCGTGGCTTCCGGACCGGTGTCGTTCATGCGCATCTTCAATACGGCCACCGACATCGTCAAGCAGGGCGGGACGCGGCGTGGGGCCAACATGGGCGTGCTGCGCGTCGACCACCCGGACATCCTCGGGTTCATCAAGATCAAAGAAGATCTGAACGAGATGCGCAACTTCAACATCTCAGTGGCCGTGACCGAGAAGTTTATGGCCGCGCTGCAGGCCGGGAAATCGTACGACTTAGTTGATCCGCACAACGGCGTGGTTACCGGCCAGCTCGATGCCCGTGAGGTTTGGAATTTACTAATCCACCACGCCTGGTTGACCGGCGATCCGGGCGTGCTGTTCATTGACCGGGCCAACGCCACCAATCCGGCCCGCCACGTCGAGACACTGGAAGCGACTAACCCCTGCGGCGAGCAGTGGCTGGCCGGCTACGACTCGTGCAACCTGGGCTCGATCAACCTCGGCCACTTCGTGAAAAAGACCAAAACCGGAAAAGCCAGCATCGACTGGGCTCGGCTCAAGAAAGTGACGGTCGAGACCGTGCACTTTTTGGACAACGTGATTGACATGAACCGGTTTCCGGTGGGGCAGATCGCCGAGAAAACTTTGACCAACCGCCGCATCGGCTTGGGCGTGATGGGCTTTGCCGACCTGCTGATCGAGCTGGAAATCCCGTACAACTCCAAGCTCGGACTGGAGACGGCGCGCAAGGCCATGAAGTTCATCAACGATGAAGCCACACGCGCCTCGTCCGAGCTGGCTGCGTCGCGCGGCAACTTCCCGAACTATGCCGGATCGGAGTTTGAGAAACAGGGCCTGCCGATGCGCAACGTGGCCCGGACGACCGTCGCGCCGACCGGCACCATTTCGATGATCGCTGACTGCAGCTCAGGCTTAGAGCCGCTGTTCGCCATCGTCTTTACCAAGACGGTCATGGACGGTACCTCGTTGGTGTACGTCCACCCGAAGTTTGAGGAGACCGCCAAGCGCGAAGGTTGGTACTCACCAGAGCTGATGGAGCGGATTGCCTACGAGGGTTCGATTCAGAAGTTTAAGGAAGTGCCGGACAAGTGGAAGAAAGTTTTCGTGACCGCGGCCGACTGCTCTCCGGAAGACCACGTCCGGATGCAAGCCGCGTTCCAGGAGCACGTCGACAACTCGATTTCCAAGACCGTCAACTTCCCGCACGAGGCGTCCGAGGAAGATGTCCGCAAAGTCTACGACCTGGCCTACGAGCTCGGCTGCAAGGGGATTACGATTTTCCGCGACGGCAGCCGCGACGAGCAAGTGCTGACTACTGGTAAGACCGTGTTGGTTGGACAGGATAAGCAGGCGACGGCGGTGGCTGGGTTGGCCGCTCTGACCCCGCGCGAGCGGCCAGAACAGCTGACCGGCACGACCTACCGGGTCAACACGCCCTACGGCTCGCTCTACATCACCATCAACGACGATCCGGACGGCAAACCGTTTGAAGTTTTCGCCACCATCGGCAAGAACGGCGGTTTCTTCGCGGCTCAGTCAGAGTCAATCTGCCGGATGATTTCCCTGGCTTTGCGCACGGGTATTGCTCCGGAAGAAATCGTTGACCAGTTGAAAGGCATTCGCGGTCCGGACGTGTCTTGGCACGAAGGCGGTCAGATTCTGTCGTTATCCGATGCGGTCGGCAAGATCCTGGAAAAACACCTGAAGCGGAACCAGCAGCAGCTGAACCTCAGCATGGACGCGTCAGCACCCGCTTCGGCGGGGGTGGCGCCGACGGGTCCAACAGTGGTTAGCGCGCTGCAGTCGAACGGCAAGAAGCTGTCCGTGGCCAACGTCGGCTATGCGCCGGCCTGCCCGGACTGCGGCACCATGCTGGAAATCGCCGAGGGCTGCATGAAGTGCCACAACTGCG
>JACQKI010000017.1 GCA_016204645.1 Candidatus Kerfeldbacteria bacterium | reverse complement strand
GCCAGCGCAGCACTGAATGGGACGAATGTCTGGTCGTCGGGAGGAGGCAATGGCACACAGTCGGCAAGCGTGGGTATGTCTATTCCCGCAAACCGGACGAGCACCGTGATTTTTGTCTCCACTGCATCACAGCCAGCCAGCATTGGCGGAACACCCCTGTACACACGTCAGGCCGTCCTCGGATTCTACAACGATAGTCTCCAGTTGCCTGCCGGCCTTCAGTACGTTAATGATCTCGACACTGCAACTGGTGGCTGGGAGCAGTAGAGAATGGCGGGTCTGAATGGAAACCATGTGTTCCCCAACCGCTACCAGTAAGGAGGTGCTTCAATGCGCTTCATCGCAGTCCTCATCGCGTTGTGCATCGGAAGCACGGCGCACTCGCAAGTCCAACAAGACAAGTTCCTCGTCTCCGCCGGCGGTCAGCTGATGACCGACGGCACAACGACCATCAACGCCAACCTCGGCGACGTCATCACTGGCGTGAGCTGGACAGGCACGACCGAGGTGCAGCACGGGTTCTGGACGTCGCCGGAGAATCAAGTCATCGGCGTGGACGGGCCGAAGTTGACCCTCGTCTTCTACCTTAGCCAGGCCCAGCCGAACCCCGCGGGTTCCTCCACCGTCATCGAGTTCGGTCTGCCGATTGAGGAACAGGACGTTACGCTCAACGTCTACGACGTCTCTGGCCGGCTCGTCCGCCAGCTCGTCAACGGCAACCTGAACGCCGGCGTGTTCCGCCAGACGTGGGATCTGCGGACAGATGCTGGCGTCCGCGTTCGATCCGGCCTGTACTTCTCCCGTTTCACCACTCGCACCTTCACTGCTGTGCGTAGGGTCGTGGTCCTTGACTAGGACCGCGTCCCGAGCCACAGCGCAACCGGGCGGCCGCTCTCCTTGAACCTTACACCTCAAGGAATCGAGCGGCCGCCCGATTTTCGAATACCTTGACATTATTTTCAAAAGCTACTACGCTCCGTAGTAGACAGCTATTACATCATCAATGTTTATACACAGCATCAAAAAAATAGCGATGTTAGCCAAAAGGACGTCCGTCACCATGGCTCTTCTGATAGCGGTCCTCGGCGCTGCTGTGCTCTGGTCAAACGGCGCGCACTTCGGCAACCACCAAGGAATATGCGTGGCGGCTTCGATGCAAGGAGCCGAATGTCCAGAATCAACGACGCTGGCGGCACTGATTTTTCACGCCAACGCCCTAAAAAACTTCCAGCTTAGTGAATCAGTCAATTCCTCGTTCCTGTTGGCCACGCTTCTCTTGATTCTGGTTACTGGCTTTCGCATATTGTCAAAATCGATTCTCTCGCCACCGGTTGAAATAGCCAGGCTACGCGCACAAACCATAACTCCTAAACCGCGATCGCAACAATTCAACCGCTGGCTGGCCCTCCACGAAATTAGCCCAACTCGCCTATCAGGACGCGTGTAAGTTACTGCCTGTAGCGTTTCTTCGCGCGTCCGAACGCCCTACCAAACGGGCGTTTTATGTATGCATCAATTAATCGCCACATCGCCCATGACAACTTGCCACCCACAATTCGCTCAAGGCCACGCGCATGCCTGAGCCTTGCCACCCCGACGACTTAGCCTGCAGTCGGTTCGTCCAACCACCATCGACTCCGACCAGCAGCCTTCCGAAGCCGTCCCAGGCACGAAGATTTGGCCTCAGCTACATCGTCCTGTCGATTGTAGCCGCTGCCCTGCTGACCGCCAACGCCACCATACTCCAAGCCATGAGCAGCGACCTGCAAACGCAAAAGCGTCAGGCTCAGGAAGCAAGCAAGCCGGCCGAGATTGAACTGACCGCGGTCACTGCCCCGTCATGCCAGAACTGCTTCAACCTGATAAGTCTTCTCGGCAGCCTGAGCGCCAACGAGAAAGTTAAGGTCGTTAAAACCGAGACCGTCGACTACGCCTCCGCCGCCGGAGCATCCATCGTCAAGCAGTACAATCTCGAGCGGGCGCCGGCCTTCATCATCAAGGGAGAAACCGACAAGTTCCTAACGGCGGTCCCGACTGTAAAGTCGTACGGCGTGCTCCAAGACGGAGACTTCGTGGGAAAAAACACCCCGGCGCCCTACGTCGAGACCGCCACCGGCAAAGTCCGAGGAGAGTTTCAGGTAACGTACATCACCGAGAAACAGTGCGCCGAGTGCTACGACCCGACCGTCAACCGCCAAGCGCTCGGCCAGCTCGGCATGCGGCCGACATCGGAAACAACCGTCGACCGCGCTGATCCCGACGGACAGAAGCTGGTCAAGCAATACAGTCTGACAACCACGCCGACCGTCATCTTGACCGGTGACTTGGCCGCCTACGTCAACTTCGATCAAGTCTGGAAGAACGTCGGCACGGCCGAACCGGACGGCGCCTACGTCTTCCGTAGCGGCCAAGCGTTGATGGGCACCTACTACGACTTGGTTACCAAAAAAGCAATCGCACCCAAAAATGACGAAACCAATACCAACACATCAACGCCGTAACGTAATAACTAACAAGGATACTACGACCATGGATCACATCACCCATACCCTTCCAGTCAAGCCGCCCGCGCCACCTGAAACGGAGCCGAACCGAAGCTTCACCTTGCGTATTCCCAAGCCGAACTGGCAGGTGACCGCGCTTCTGCTGATCGCGGTTATCGCCGCCTTCCAGACTGTCCAGTTGATTCAGCTCAAGGGAAACGTCACTGCCAAGACTGCTGCCACGACCGTTGCGGCCTCGGCTGCTTCACCTTCATCCGACAGCTCTGGGCTGCAGTCGCAAGTTGGAGGTTGCTGAAGCATGGTCAACCGCACGCCAACACCATCGAACAAGCGCTGGTTCAGCCCGGCTGACCAGCAGACGAATGAACGCCGCGCCCGGGTCGTCGTCTGGTTGATTGCCGCGGTCCTGGCGACGGATCAGTTCATGATCGCTTCGCTTACGCCGAAGTCGGCCAGTGCTTCTCCCCTAGCGTCACTCAAGTCGATGCTCGGCATCAAGACCGCTTCAGCCATGGTCATCATCGGTCCGACGCTCAATCCCGACGGCAAGACGAGCAGCTTAGTTGAGCAGCCGACCATCTCCAACGTGCCGGCCAATCCGAAATCGGGCGATGAACTGACCGACGCCAAGGTTGTGATGCTGGCGACTGGCGCACCCTTCTACGCGCCTGACGGGATTATCTTCGACGATCCGGTGACCGCCGAAAAGTTATGGGCCGGCTACGAGAGTGCCCAACTGAGCGACGATCTGATGAACCGGTACACGACGTTAACGGATAGGCTGCTGTGCAGCTACTGCTGCGGCGAGCCAGGCATGGTGACGCGGAACAGTAACTGCGGCTGCGCCCACGCCAAAGCCGCGCGCGGATTCTTCAAGTACATGCTTCAGACCTACGGTAGCACCTACTCGGATGAGCAGCTGCTCGGCGAAGCTTTCCGTTGGCAAGCCATCTGGTACCCGAAAGGCGCGGTTGAAGACTACCTGCTGGCCACCGGCAAGGTCGATGTCATCGGCCACGCCACGCACGGCGGCGCGGGCGTTGACGGCATGCATGGCTTAACCAAGTAGCAGACAGATGATCAAACGACCAACCATCATCGGAACCGTCGGCGCAGTCAGCCTGCTGGCTGTCTACCTGTCGGTCGTCAGCGCCTTATCCGGTTGGTCCGCGACTATCGATCAATGGTCGAGTTTCTGGCCGTATCTGGTCGGCTTGACGATCGGTTTCGGTGTCCAGGTCGGTCTGTACGTGTACCTTCGCCAAGCCGTTCACCGTAGTCAATCAACCGGCAAAGTCGTGGTGCTGACAGGTACGACCTCAACCGTCGCTATGGTCTCTTGCTGCACCCACTACCTCGTCAACCTCCTGCCCGTCCTCGGTGCCACGGGCATCGCCGCCTTCGTCGGACAGTACCAAGCCCAACTGTTCTGGGTCGGACTGGCCGCCAACGCCGTCGGCCTGGCGTACCTGGCTTCACGCATCGTGAAATTCAAGAAGCGCCTGCCGGTCATGGCCGCCTAAACACCACCGTCTTCCTAATGCACGATCACCGTAGACACGATTCGAAAATGATGTGGGTCATGCTGTTGGCTTGCGCTCTGCCCCTGCTGCTCGTCTCATTGGCTGGAACGAATCGCAGTCCGGTGCTCTGGTTCACCGTCGGGCTGGGCGGCATGCTGCTGCTGCATGGGACGATCATGCGGTCCATGCATCGAAGCTCACAAAACAAAAAGCATGGCATACACCACGACCAAACTGAACAGCAAAAACCAACTGGTGCCAATCATCATTCATCTCATTCTTAACGAACATATTCCCATGGACCCTACACACCTGACAAATAATCGCGATCCAGTCTGCGGAATGTCGGTCGATCCGGCGACGACGCGCTACTCCTACGATCATCGAGGCACGACCTGGCTCTTCTGTTCTGACGGCTGCCGCCAGGCGTTTGCCGAAAATCCGGCGGCCTTCGTAGCCAGCAGTTCGGAAACCGACCTGTCGTCAACCCAGCGCCCGCTTCAAGCCCGACCGGTCTTAGTGGCTATCGGAATCTTCATCGCCCTGGTCCTGGTGATCACCATGGCCCGCGGAATCACGACCAAGCCAACAGACAGCCGGGCGACCTCAACCGTCGTCGGCGCGCCAGCCGGTCAGCACCAGGCCGTCGATAACGGCGCCAACGGCGTGATTGTCTCGGCCGAGCACGACCAGGCTGACGACGGCCTAGCCTTCACCGTCTCACTGAATACGCACGCGGTTCCGCTTGACAACTTCGACCCGGCAGTGCAAGTCAAGCTCCACGCCGGAAGATCAATCAGCACACCGACCAGCGTCTCGAGGGCCGGCGATACGTCAAGCCATCATCAAAATTACCGCCTGACGTTCAGCCAGCCAGGCGGCGATAGCTCGGTACTGCTGTCGTTCCACGACGTAGCCGGAGTTTCCGAACGCCAGTTGCCGTTCAATCTGTAGACCAATGGACCTCCTCGTCAGCACCTCGATCGTCGCCGCCTTCGTGGCTGGCATGGCCGCCCTGTTCGCGCCCTGCTGCATTACCGTCCTGCTACCGTCGTACCTCGGCTCAATATTCCGCGAACGGCGTAAGGTCTTCTTAATGACCTTCATCTTCTTCCTCGGCATCCTGGCCGTCTTCCTGCCGCTCGGGCTCGGCTCAGCAATGTTCGGTCAGCTCTTGAGCCGGTACCACAACGTCATCTTTACGGTCGGCGGCGTATTCTTACTGGCGTTGGGGGCCAGTCTCCTACTCGGCAGACGCTTTTCGCTGCCGTGGAAAGTCAATCCCCAGCTCAAGAGTCACCATCCAGCCTCGGTCTTGACGCTCGGATTCTTCTCCGGTATTGCCACTACCTGCTGCGCGCCGGTGCTGGCCGGGGTGCTGGCGCTGTCAGCTTTACCAGGCTCGATCTGGCTGGGAGGAGCGTACACACTGGCCTACGTACTCGGCATGGTCGCGCCGCTGTTCTTCCTGTCGCTCCTGCTCGACCGAACCAAGGCCACGCAGCAGCTGATGAAAGTTCGGCGTCCGATGGAGTACCGCCTCTTCGGGCGGGTCGTTCGGGTGACCATTCCCGACGCGATGTCAGGCGCGGTCTTCACCGCCATGGGAATCCTGACGATCTGGCTGGCGCTCGGCAATCGTCTCGCAGTCCATTCCGGCTTTCAAGTATCGATCAATATCTGGCTGACGAAGTTCGCGAAGTCTATTCAGGGAGTGACCAACCTCCTGCCGGAATCCTGGTGGGCTGCGCTCGTTGCCTTATCATTCGTCGGGCTGATTGCCCGGGTTATTTACCTCTTTAAACGGGAACAATCCTATGAGTCGAAACAGTAACGGCGGCATCGTCGCTATTATCATCACCATCGTTGTCGTGGGTGGGTTAATCTACGTCGGCCTGGCCAACAAAGGAACGCCCGCCGCTTCATCGAGTCTGACCTCGCCCGGGAGCGCGACCGATCACCACGGCGGCACGACTGGGCCGACGACCGACCTCAGCCAATTGCTCAACCGCCAAGCGCCGAACTTCGAGCTGACCGACCATAACGGTCAGGCCTACTCGCTGGCGTCGCTCCGCGGCAAGAAAGTGGTGCTCTTCTTCAATGAAGGTATGATGTGCTACCCGGCCTGCTGGAATCAGATCGCCGCGCTCGGGAACGACGACCGCTTCAAGGGCGGCGATGCAGTCGCCCTATCCGTGGTCGTCGACACAAGCAAGGAATGGCAGCAAGCCATGGACGAAATGCCGGAGTTACGCGCCGCGACCGTGGTCCACGATGTCGGCGGACCAGTCTCGGCGAAGTTCGGCGTGCTCAAGACCGCCTCCTCGATGCACTACGGCCAGCTGCCCGGACACACCTACGTGGTGATTGACGCCGATGGAGTGATCCGGCACGTTTACGACGATCCGAACATGGCGATTCACAATGACGTTCTGGTCAAAGAGTTGGCGAAAATATAAACGCCGACAGCCGCGTTCCCGTACGCGCCTGATTGTCTCGATTGCCTCCATCGTCTTCGGAGCGGTCATACTCCTGATTCCTTTCAGCCCGTGGATCAAGTTCTGGCTGCTCCGACCAGCGCCCGTCTATCCCTACCCCACCAGATTGGCGGGCACGGCGATGCTGCCGTCTGTCCCGGACGTAAAAACGGCAGCCGTTCCGCAAGACAACCGGCTCGTCATTCCAAAGATCGGCGTCAACTATGAGATCGTCGAGGGCCCAGACGAGCGCGCGCTCGATCGCGGCATCTGGCGCATCCCGCAAACCTCAACCCCGGACCAGGGCGGCAACACCGTCCTGACTGGCCACCGCTTCCGTTACTTGTCCGGCCCGAAAACGCTCTACCTGCTCGATCAAATGCAGATTGACGATATCATCATCGTCTACTGGCAAGGACAAGAGTATGATTACAAAGTCGTTGAGCGGCGGGTGGTCAACCCGGACGCAGTCGAAATTCTGGAAAACACGCCCTTCCCACAACTCATCGTCTTCACCTGCACGCCGCTGTTTTCCACCAAGCAACGCTTGGTCCTGTTTGCCAGGCCAATGACGGAGTAACCGTGATATACTACACGTAACAATAGCCTCAGGAGAAACTGAGTGAATCGAGTACTCATCGCCGTCGTCGTCATCGCCGTCCTCGCCGCCAGCGGGCTGTACCTGTTCAATCGTCGGAGTCTACTAGCAGGGAACACGAACGCCACCAATCAATCCAGCCTAGCCAGGTACTGTAGCTCGGACGGCGAGCTAGTCAACGTCATGCCCATCCAGAGTCACCGTAGTTACTGCGTGCGTACGATGACCGCGCCTGTAGTTCCGAACCAGGCTGGCGACCTGTCCTTTCAAATTGTTGACGACCGGGGGACGACGCTCAAGGACTTCGACACCGTGCACGAAAAAATCATGCACGTCATTCTTGCTCGTAAAGACCTGACAAACTTCCAGCACCTCCATCCGGACTTTGACGCCGCCACCGGCACGTTCACTTTACGCGAGGTCGCATTTGCTACTGACGGTCCGTACCGGATGTACGCCGATTTCACCCCGTCCACATCGCAACTCGGGCCTGACGGAGCTCGGCTGCCGGTGGTTGATCATGATGATCTGGAAGTGGGCTCCGTCCAAGGATACACGCCAACGCCTCTTGGCTCTCCAAATGCTATTGACACATCAGGCGCGTACCAAGTCTCGATGACCACGTCGCCCTCCGCGCCACAAACAAACCAAACGACTAGGCTGACATTCACCATTACCGAGAGCGACGGCGAGGTGACGGACCTTGAAAAGTATCTGGGAGAACTGGGCCACGCCGTCGTTCTGAAAGACGGCGACCTCAGCTTCCTGCACACGCACCCGATGGATCAGGACGTGGACAAGCAGACCGGCAGCATTGCTTTCGAGCTGGCGTTCCCAGAAACCGGTACGTATAAAACCTTCATGCAGTTCCAGCACCGGGGGCAGGTGCAGACAGTCGAGTTTATCTTGCCTGAGGTGGTCGGAACCGCTGACGATTCAGAATCGTCCGACAGCATATTCCACATGTAAAGGAGGTGATTCTGATGATGGACTATAACATGATGGGCGGCATCAACGGCGGTAGCATGATGTTCTTCGCCTGGATTACGTATGTGATTGTTAACGTTGCGCTCGTGTACGCTATTTTAAGCATGGCCAAATACCTACAGAAAAAGTAAGGGAGGATTGATCAACAAGGTTATTGATAAGGAGATGGCATATGAAATGTCCAAAATGCAACGGCGCGACCGATGGCTGGAAATGCGCTATTTGCGGATCTGAATCAGGCGCTCATGACCCGAAGCACATGCACGAAGGTTCGGACCGATACTGCACCATGAGGTGCAAGGAATGCGGGAAAGCCGACGTGCACTGTACCTGTGTGTGATGCCAAGTAACCTAGACGGAATCACTGATTACAATGGAATCTAGTTGTGTGGGACGAAGTTTCTACAGAAGAAATAATCCAATAACTCGTTGATGTTACGGTCATGAGAGAAGGAGAAATTCCCTACCACCCCGAAGATTCACCTCGTAGGGTCGAACGTCGGTTTTCGAAAGAAGTTGAGCGGTGGTTTAAACGCGCGGTCGTAGCTCTACCGCTTGTTGTTGGTTGCGCGCCGGAACGCGGTATCAAGCAGTGGGTTGAACAGGACAACCAGCGGCCGATAGCTGATATATACGTCGCCAGTACAGAGGGTGGCATGATTGAACCGGCATTTATCGAAACCGAGGAAGGGGCGCTGATCCCGCGCGAAACGAAGCGCGCGATTAGTGAAGCTCTTGCCAGTGCGACCGAGCCAACTGTAGTCGCGCTTGATGACCGACCGGCACAACGCAATCACGGAAATCATGAACATACCAAAGAAGCTTTCTCACTGCGAGAATCGCCAGGACTCGGGGACTTGTCTGCGCATCGCCATGGCTCCGCCGATCCCTCCCCATCAACACCGGAAGTGCACCGATTATTTCCTTGGCGATCAGTATCTCCAACACATGAGCACGGAACCGGCCAGCATGCCAACGACCACGGCGATATCCATATTGGATCGCAGCTTGGTCATAAACACGGGGCAGACCAACACGTCTCTCACGAGCATCAAGCCCCGCTGACACGACCAGGAAAAGAAGGCACGGAAGTGCTCGATCTGCATAGCCACGCTGAAATTCCGATTCTGTCAGGTGCTGGAAACGTGGTCCTTGGACTTGAGAAACGGTCCGAAAGTTTGTCTGGCCAGGCCGATCAGCATCTCGAGTTGGGTCTACAAGGCCCATTGTATGCTGGGTTGCGTCCTGGGACGGAGATCAAATTTTCAGACCATGGACTGGAATATCTGGTGACGTTTCAATACGTT
>JACQKI010000016.1 GCA_016204645.1 Candidatus Kerfeldbacteria bacterium | reverse complement strand
CGATAGGACCCATTTTTGTATCATAATAAAAAGAGAAAATCACATTTGTCTTACCATCACCTTTTGCCTCAAATTTAATTTCCACCTCTACATTTTACGACACTTCATCAATTTTTGCAAGGGTTTTGAAAAAACAACGAAAGTGATAAAGTTAATGTATTAACAGTCAACAATTACAATGAATTCAAGAATGAAATTTCTTGTTCGAGGGGTTCTGGCCCTGGTTATGAGCTTCGGTATCTGGTCACTCCCGCTTGGCGCGAATGCTGTTAGCATTGTCGACCGCGATTTTGATGGCATTGCTGACAGCAAGGATAAGTTCCGAAATGACCACGACAACGACGGTAAAACTGACCGCGTCGATACTGACGACGATAACGACGGCGTGCTCGATACCAAAGACCGTTACCCGCTCGACCACGACAACGACAGTTCGCGCGACGACAAGGACGGCGACGATGATAATGATGGGATTAAGGACGGGAAGGACGGGACCAAGAGTAAATTCCAGTTCGACCACGACAACGACGGCCGATCCGATCGCATTGATACTGACGACGACGGTGATGGGGTAAAAGATGCTAAGGACAAATACCCGTACGACCACGACAATGATAAGTCGCGCGATGACCGGGATACTGACGATGACAACGACGGCTTTAAAGACGGTAGCGACGGTCCGAAAGACCGCTACCACTTTGACCACGATAATGACGGTGTACGCGACGGAAAGGACGACGATGACGATAATGACGGCGTAAAAGACACGAAGGACAAGCGGCCCTACGACCACGACAACGACGGCCTTCGCGATGATCAAGATGCTGATGACGATAATGACGACATCGACGATGACGAAGACGAGTTTCCCTACGACCACGACAACGACGGCCTTCGAACTGATGAAGACACGGACGACGACGGCGACGGTATTGAAGACGACGAAGACGAAGACAGCCTGGACGAAGATGAGGATTCGGACGATGACGGCGAGAGTGACGACAGCGAAGACGCTGATGATGACGGCGATGGCGTCGCGGACGAAGACGACGCCAATGCCTTGTCGCGCTCGATTCGGTAAGTCTGAGCTGGGTTGACCCCGTTAGAGAGTTTGTTTGAAAGGGTGCAGGAAGACTCCCGTGGGTAAAACGCTTTCGAAGGACTCTCTAACGGGGTTGACATTTTACGGGGCGTGTGATACGCTCCTTGCGTTCTGATAACTAACTACTACGGCCACTTGGTGCTGCGAATAGCTACGAATTACAGCGAATGTAATCGTCTATTGCGCGTAACTCGGTGACCGCGGACAAAGGCCTAATGCATGCTTGAAAAAGCAGCCAAAAATCGAATCATCAAAAAGTACAAGACGCACGAAGGCGACACGGGTTCACCGGAAGTGCAGATTGCCATCTTGACCGCCGAGATTGAACACCTGACCGAACACCTGAAAGGGCACAAGAAAGACTTTTCCTCGCGCCGCGGCCTGCTCCGCAAGGTCGGTCTTCGTCGTCGGCTGTTCCGCTACTTGGAAAAGGAAAACCCGACCGGCGCCCAGGGCTTGGCCGAGAAACTGAGGCTGAAATTTTGATGGATACTAAAGCGGCTAAGCACAAAGAGCAGCGGGTCGGCGTCTTCGTCGACGGGTCGAACATGTACCACTCGTCCAAGGCGCTCTACCAGACCAACGTCAACTTCGGCAAGATTCTCGAGCAAGCGGTGGCTGGCCGGCGGCTGCTGCGGGCGATTTCCTACGTTATCAAATCATCCGCCCAAGACGAGCAGCTGTTTTTTGAAGCGCTCAAGAAGCAGGGCTTCGAGGTCAAGTCGAAAGACTTACAGATCTTTTCCAGCGGCGCCAAGAAGGGCGACTGGGATATCGGCATTGCGCTTGATACGGTCACCATGGCTGATCGACTCGATACGGTCGTCCTGGTTTCCGGCGACGGCGACTTTGCCCCGCTGGTCGAGTACCTCCAGCAGGCCAAAGGTTGCCGGGTCGAGGTCATGGCCTTCGGCGAATCAGCCTCGCTCAAGCTCAAGGAAGTGGCCGACGAATTCATTGATTTGTCGGCTGATCGCAAGACCTTCTTGCTGCCGCTGCGGCCGTTCCGCAACCGCTTAGCCCGCGGCCTCCGCCCGCCCGAACCGCCGGAGACCGGCTGAAACCACGTACCTCCATCCATCCGTAAGCTAATTAAGTCGCTGGTCCGCAGACCAATAGACTATCCACAGCAAGATTCTGAGCTGTCTGTAGTCTAGAGCCTGTTGGCCAGCTTGAAAGGAAGCACTGTGCCAAAACAATTTTCGATCGAGCTCGGCGGTCGCACCTTGACCATCGAGACTGGCCAGTACGCGGCCCAGGCCGACGGCAGCGTGACCGTTCGCTACGGCGACACGGTGGTTTTAGGTACGGCGGTGATGGGTCAGGAGCAGCGCGAGGGCATCGATTTCTTCCCGCTGCTGGTCGACTACGAGGAGCGGCTGTACGCCGCCGGCAAGATCAAGGGCTCGCGGTTTATCAAGCGCGAAGGCCGCCCTTCGGATGAAGCCATCCTGACCGCGCGCTTAGTCGACCGCTCGGTTCGCCCGCTGTTCAATGACCGGATGCGCAACGATGTCCAGGTGGTTATCACCGTTTTGTCGTACGACCAGGAGAACGATCCAGACATCGTGGCGTTGGTGGCGGCTTCAGCCGCGCTGGCCATTTCCGACATTCCCTGGGGCGGGCCAATCGGAGCGGTCCGCGTCGGTCGGATCAACGGCGAGTGGGTGCTCAATCCGACGAACACGGCCCGCGAGAAGGGCGACCTCGACCTGGTGTTGGCTGGGACGAAAGACGAAGAGATCATGATTGAGGCGTCGGCTAACCAGGTGCCGGAAGACGCGATTGACCAAGCCTTGGTCTTCGCCCAGAAGAACGTCCGCAAGGTAATCGAGCTGATTACCGAGATGGTCACGGCGGTCGGTGTGTCCAAGCGTGAGGCGACTGATGGACTGAGCGAAGTAGATCGGGCGCAGGTGGCGGCCGTTGAGCAAAAAGTTCGCACCCTGGTCGGCGATCGATTGAAGGATTTGCTGCGGACGCCGGACATGGCCGAACGGGAAGCCAAGCAGACGGCCCTGGTTGCGGAAGTTGACGAAAAGTTGAAAGCGGACAACGAGGTCTCGAAGGAGCTCCGGGCGCAGGGCGTGGCCTTGATTGACCGGATACTGGAAGAAGCTTCGCGCCGGTTAGTGCTGGAAGACGGCGTGCGCGTCGACGGGCGGAAGCTCGATGAAGTTCGGCCGCTGTCAGCCGCCGTCGGCGTGCTGCCGCGAACGCACGGCTCAGGCCTGTTTCAGCGCGGCGAAACGCAGGTCATGTCGATCGTCACGCTCGGCTCGCCTGGCGACGAGCAGCTGCTCGACACGATGGAGCTGTCCGGAAAGAAGCGCTACATGCACCACTACAACTTCCCGGGTTTTTCGACCGGCGAAGTCCGGCCGATTCGGCAACCCGGACGCCGGGAAATCGGCCACGGCGCCTTAGCTGAAAAGGCCTTACTGCCGGTCTTGCCGCCGAAGGAAACGTTTCCGTACACCATCCGGGTGGTGTCCGAGGTACTCAGCTCAAACGGCTCGACCTCGCAAGCCTCAATTTGCGGCTCGACCCTGGCGTTGATGGACGCCGGCGTGCCAATCGTGGCGCCGGTCGCCGGCATATCGATGGGGCTGATCAGCACCGAAAAAACCAAGCAATTCAAGCTCTTAACCGACATTCAGGGTTTTGAAGACCATTATGGTGACATGGACTACAAGGTGGCGGGGACGGCTGCCGGCGTAACCGCCATTCAGCTTGACATCAAGCTCGGCGGCATTCCGCACGAAGTTTCGGTGGCCGCGCTGGCCGGCGCCAAGCAGGCCCGGATGAAAATTTTGGAAGTCATGCGCCAAGCCATCGCCGAACCGCGGCCCGAGCTGTCGCCGTACGCCCCGCGCATCGTCTCGATTCAAATCGATCCCGACAAGATTCGCGAAGTCATCGGCAAGGGCGGCGAAACCATCAATAAAATTATTGACGAGTGCGGCGGTGCGGATGTAACCAAAATTGACATTGAAGATTCCGGTCTGGTAATGGTCACCTCGCACAACCAGGAAATGTCCGACCGAGCGATTACCTGGATCAAGAATCTGACTCGCGAAATTCAGCCGGGCGAAATCATCGAGGGTACGGTCAGCCAGATCGTCAAAGACCGGATGAGCGGCAAGGAGATCGGCGCGGTCGTTGATCTCTTTCCAGGCAAGGACGGGATGGTGCACATTTCCGAGCTGTCGATTAACCACGTGCCGTCGGTCTCCGACGCGGTCAAGCTCGGCGATAAGGTGAAAGTCAAGGTCGTCGATGTAGACAAGGAGCGCGGCCGAATCTCGCTCTCGATCAAGCAGCTTGATCCGAACTACGACCCGCACGCCTTTCCGCCGCGTGATCGTAATGGCGGTCGGGGCGGATTCAGTCGCGGGCCGCGCAGCGGCGGATTCCGCGATCGGGGTGGCCGCGGAGGCTTTTCCCGTGGCCCGCGGCGGGATTTCCGTCGGGATGACCGCCCGCGTAGCGACAGCGGACCGACCATCGACCCGCTCAATCCGATGGGCGGAATGTAGCTCGAAGAGGAAACCTGCTCGGTTTCCTCTTTCGACGCATCTCCTTCCCCCTATATTGTGTCGATCCTTGCTCCTCGGCTACCCCGCACCGAAGCGCAAGCGCCTGGTGCGGGGCTAATCCTCGTCGCTGCGGAAATCGACCGAGTCTAGAATCGAACCCTAAAGGGATTCGATATTGTTTACGATGGAACAGTCACGTACAATACAAATATGATTATCACCATCGGCGGCACGCCTGGCTCCGGCAAAAGCACTGTTGGTCGACTGCTGGCCAGGAAACTCAAATATCCGCGAACAGACATTGGAGAAATTCGCCGGGGAATAGCAAGAAAACGCGGCCTGACCCTGGAACAGTACACGACTATGAGTGTGGCTGACCCGCGCTATGACCGACAGGTTGATACGTGGCAGCAGAGACTCGGCCGAACAAAAAAAAATTACGTGGTTGAAGGTCGGTTGTCATGGCATTTCATCCCCCGCTCGTTTAAGGTATTTATGTATGCTTCGCCGACAGTCGGCGCGCGGCGGGTCTGGAAAGATATCAAGCTTGGCCGCCCGCGTAACGAAGGACGGCGTTTAACCAGTTTGTCGCGAGTGATTGCTTCGCTGCGGCAACGAATGGCCAGTGATCGTCAGCGGTACGTACGGTACTACGGCGTCAATCCATTCATTCGAAAGCACTACGATCTTTGGATTGATACTTCCAGATTAACACCGCAGAAAATGTTTGCCACCATTTGGCAAGCAGTCCAACGTCGGATGACTGTGAAAAAGATATCCACACGTTGACAGTGGATAACTCGCGTGCTATACTGCGACCGTTCGTTAAACCAGGTTACGCAGTGAAGTGTTCAGTAGTATGGACGATGGTCGAAGAGCATTGGTGCGAGAAAAAGCGCCAGCGCTTCTCGACTATCCGTATGAGGGTTTCCGAGACCCTGAAATAAAACAAAATTGAAAGGTGCTCCGTTAACCGTTCATCGGCAGCGGACGCACCAGAAGGACGGTCGAGAAACGCGCTCATTCTCAACTCGGAAAGGAATCGAGCATTAGCTTCTCAGGCCGTGATCGCCTTGGCTGCGTATTGTGTTTAGTCTGACGACGAAGCACGGTCCGCGGCCAAGACGTTAGCCTCAGGAGCTTCAGGGCGCGTTTGGCCTCAAATTTTTTATTCCCCATTAGGGGAGGGGGCGCACAACGCGCCCTCTTCTTTTTGTGTAGATCGTATATAGTGGTTAGCATGAAGAACACTGGTCAGGCAGTGACGTTGGTAACCCTTGGTTTAGCCGCGTTTGCGGTTGACCGCGGGCTCAAGGCGCTGGCCCTGGCTGGCGTAACGCTGGGTCCGGTTGACGGCGGCCTACGGTTTGAACTGTTTCCCAATCCAGCCATCGCCTTCAGCATATACGTTCCCGCCTCCGTCAGCACCGCCTTGATTCCGGCGGTGGTAGTGATTTTCATCTGGCTGGGGTGGCGCTGGCGGCAACGCGGCGATTTGACTCGCGCAGCCGTTACAGCCGTGATTGTAGCCGCGGCTTTCAGCAACTACCTTGATCGCCTGCGCCATGGTTACGTAGTCGACTACGTCAGCCTGGGTAATTGGTTTCCGGTCTTCAACCTAAGCGACGTAGTCATCGTGGCCGGTTTGGTGTTGCTGGGAGTGGCGGGAAGGAAGAAAGAGAGATCGGAGATTTGAGATTGGAGTGGTCAACGCTGATCCGTCGAGGGTGAAGCGCATGAACACCGGGATTGTTCAAGCCAGGAGCGGGACTTGACGGCTTGAGCAGCCTAGGGTAAGCTAACTGCAGACAGTTCACGTGGCGCAACAATCGTTGTGTCACGTCATCGTAATAGCACGAAAGTAACTACCGCGGCCGTCGTCGGCGTGGAGGCCGAGCCGATCACCGTGGAAGCGGATATTGCGCCCGGCTTGCCGCGGACGTTCGTGGTTGGTTTACCGGACGCAGCGGTTCACGAGGCGCAAGAACGAATGCGCTCGGCGCTGCGGAACACTCCCGGCGTCGATTTTCCGTTGCAGCGCATCACCGTCAACTTAGCGCCGGCCGATCTGCGAAAAGAAGGATCGGGTTTCGACTTGGCCATTGCCGTGTCCGTGCTGGCTGCCCGCGGCGACGTCGTCCCGCCGAGTGCCGGCGTTTGCTTGCTCGGCGAATTGAGTTTGGAAGGCGGGCTGCGACCGACCAGCGGCGTCCTACCAATCGTCTCGTGTTTGCGCGACCGGGGGATTGATACGTTCATCGTGCCGGAGCAGAACGCGGCCGAGGCGGGTCTGGTTCAGGACGTGACGGTTTTTCCCGCCCGAACGCTGCATGAGGTGTTGCGGCACATCCGCGGCCAGCGATTGCTCGATCCGTACGTTCCGAGACAATCAACCGTGATTCAACCGGTCGCCCGCATCGATGTAGCTGATATTGCCGGGCAACCGCAAGCCAAGCGCTGTCTGGAAATCGCTGCGGCCGGCGGCCACAACCTACTGTTTTCCGGTCCGCCTGGCTCGGGTAAAACCCTGTTGGCACGGGCATTACCGGGTATTTTACCGTCGCTGGTCGAATCAGAAGCTTTGGAAGTAACCCGGATTTACAGCGTCGCCGGCCTGGTCAATCCTGACCAGCCGCTGGCAGTGGAACGGCCGTTCCGCAGTCCGCACCATACGGCTTCGGCCGTGGCCGTGGTTGGCGGCGGTTCATCGCCGCGGCCGGGCGAAATCACGCTGGCCCACCGCGGCGTATTGTTTCTCGATGAGTTTCCTGAGTTTCCGCGCGCCGTGCTGGAAGCCCTGCGGCAGCCGCTCGAAGACGGCTTCGTGAGCGTCAGCCGGGCCCAAGCCAGCGTCCGTTTCCCGGCTCGCTTTACCTTGGTGGCCAGCCAGAATCCGTGCCCCTGCGGCTTCTACGGCGATCCGGCGCACCGCTGTGGCTGCACGCCGGTGCAGCTCGAACGCTACCGCCGGCGGGTGTCCGGACCGCTGCTCGATCGGATTGATTTGCACTGCGCCGTGCCGCGTTTGCCGCCGGAAGAGATGGAAGGAAAGACCAGCGCCGAACCATCGAAGGTGGTTCGCGAGCGCGTAATCTTGGCGCGAGCGCGACAGGCGGAGCGATTCAGCGGCATGGGATTAATAGTCAACGCGGAAATGAGCTTGGCAGAATTGAAGCAGTTCTGCCGGCTGGACGATGAAACGCTGCAGCTGCTCCGCTCCGCTGCCGGCGCCCTGCAGTTGTCAGGCCGGGCGTACCATCGGGTGATGCGCGTAGCTCGGACGATTGCGGATCTGGGAGGGGCAGAGAGCATTGGGTCAGAGCATGTGGCGGAAGCGTTGCAGTATCGGCAGAGAGGGTGAAGAAAGTAGTTTGTAGTAAGTATTACGTAGTAAGCACGAGGTCGAATGGATAACGCGATCACCAATCGAAGTAACAAGATTCTACGTTTTTCTGACTTGCGTGCTTGGCAAGAAGCTCACAAGTTGACTCTCATGGTCTACAGGGT
>JACQKI010000020.1 GCA_016204645.1 Candidatus Kerfeldbacteria bacterium | reverse complement strand
GCCATGGGCTTTACCGAAGCCATCGCCATCTACGCGCTGGTGATCGCGTTGATTATTAAGTTCGTCTAGGTAGATTGGAGATGTTAGATTAGAGATTGGAGTTGGCAGTAAGTTCAGGTTTTACTCTAATCTCAAATCTCCAAACTCAAATCTAACCATGTCTGACCTCGTCGCCAAACTCGGCATTGACTGGAAGCTGCTGCTGGCCCAAATCGTCAACTTCTTAGTACTGCTGTGGGTGCTCAAGCGCTTTGCGTACGGCCCGATTATGCGGGCGCTGGACAACCGCTCGAAGCGGATTGAGCAGAGCTTGGCCCACGCCACAGCCATCGAGGCTGAGCGGACCAAGCTGGAGGAAGGCAAGCAGGCCGAATTACAGCAGGCTCGAGTTGAAGCTCAAGCGCTGCTCGGCCAAGCGCGCCAAGACGCCGAAGCCTTTTTAGCACAGGCCCGTGAGCAGGCTAAAATGGAAGCGGCGGGCGTGGTCAAGTCGGCCAGCCAGGAAGCTAGGCGGATGAAAAACGAAATCGTGGCCGAAGCTAAACAGGAATTAGCCGACGTGGTAGCGGCCAGCGCCGAGAAGGTCATCCGAGTTAAGCTCGACGCGTCGGCTGATCGGAAATTGATCGACGAAGCGTTACGGGAGATGACCTGACCATGCGGCGATTTTCCTCGTGCGTCGATGACCTGCTGCGACGACCGGAGATTCGGCGCCTGGCGCTTCGCCGGGCGCACCACTTCAGCCGAAACCGGCTGCAGCACTGCCTGGCTGTGGCCAAGCTGTCGTTTTATACTGCTCGGTTGATCGGAGCTGACAGCCGGACGTGCGCCCGAGCGGCGTTGCTGCACGATTGGTACTTTGAGAATCGGGGCGAGCACCGGAATCGCGTCGGCGCCAATGTCCACCATCCGCAGATTGCCGCTGACAACGCGCGCGGCCTGGGTGAACCAACGGCCGTGATTGACATTATCCAGACGCACATGTGGCCGTACGGCGGACGGACGCCACGATCGGTTGAGGCCTGGATTGTGTGGATGGCCGACAACCTGGTATGGGTAACGGATTTAGTGGCCAGCGCCGCGGTTTACTTGCGGAAGAAAGTCCGCCGGTTTCTATACGGATCAAGTCGGGAGCAGGGTTATGCGGCTTAGCCTGCGGCGATTGGCCGCCGCCTACCTTGATGCCGCTCGAGCAGTACAGCCGGCCGAGCGGCCGAAAGTTGCCCGCGCCCTGATCACCTACGTCAAGCGGCGTCGGCTCAGCCGGATGCTGCCGCGGCTTTTAGCGGAGGCTTCCCGCTTACACGACGAGCGCCGCGGCAAGCTGCCGATTCGGATTACCACCGCCCGCCCGCTTGATTCGGCGACTATCCGCCAGGCCGTCGGTTCCGAGGTCGAGGTGACTACCGCGGTCGATCCCGACCTCATCGGCGGCGCGGTCATCGAACGCGGCGACACCCGGTACGACGGCTCGGTCCGCGGCCGATTGCGCCAGCTGCGCCAGCACCTTCGCCAAGCTACCTTCTAATTCTAACGCATGACCCAGCACCAAGACACCATCATCACAGCCCTGCAGCGAGAGATTGACAGCTTTGCGTCGACCGCGGCGGTCGAGCACGTCGGCTACGTGACGGAGGTCGGCGACGGCATCGCCCGGATGTCGGGTTTAAGCCGGGTTCGGGCTTCCGAACTGGTCGAATTCCCCAACCGTACCCTCGGTGTTGCACTCAACCTCGAGGAAGATAGCGTCGGCGCGATGGTCCTCGGCGACGTGGCCGGGATTAAGGAAGGGGATGTGGTTAAGGCTACCGGCCGGATCTTCGACGTCCCGGTCGGCCAGAGCCTGGTCGGCCGGGTGGTGAATCCGCTCGGTCAGCCACTCGACGGAAAGGGTGCGATTAAGAGCACCAAGCGTTACCCGATCGAGAAAGTCGCACCGGGCGTGATTACCCGCCAGTCGGTCAATACGCCGGTCCAGACCGGCATCAAGGCCATCGACACCATGATTCCGATCGGCCGCGGCCAGCGCGAACTGATCATCGGTGACCGGCAGACCGGCAAGACAGCGCTGGCCATAGATTCCATTATCAATCAGCAGGGTAAGGACTTGGTCTGCATTTACGTCGCCATCGGACAGAAAGAGTCAAAAGTGGCACGGCTGGTGACTAAGCTGACCGAGCACGGGGCCATGGCGCACACCATCGTGGTCGTGGCCGGCGCATCCGACCCGGCCGCGCTGTCGTACATCGCGCCGTACGCCGGCTGCGCCATAGGCGAGTACTTCATGGATCAAGGGAAGGACGCGCTGGTAGTCTACGATGACCTGTCGAAGCACGCCTGGGCTTACCGGCAGGTATCGCTGCTGCTGCGCCGACCGCCCGGCCGCGAAGCCTACCCGGGCGACGTGTTCTACCTGCACTCGAGGCTGCTGGAGCGGGCGGCGCGGATGAGCGAGCAGCACGGCGGCGGCAGCTTGACCGCCCTGCCGATCATCGAAACGCAGGCTGGCGACATTTCGGCGTACATTCCGACCAACGTCATTTCTATCACCGACGGGCAGATCTACCTGGAGTCCGACCTGTTCTACCAAGGGCAGCGTCCGGCCCTCAACGTTGGCCTGTCCGTTTCCCGCGTCGGCTCGGCCGCCCAGACGAAGGCCATGAAGAAGGTGGCCGGCCAGCTGCGCCTAGAGCTCGCCCAGTACCGCGACGTGGCCGCGTTTGCCCAGTTCGGTTCTGACCTAGACGAAGCGACCCGGAAGCAGCTCGAGCGCGGTCGCCGAACCAGCGAGGTTTTGAAACAGGGTCAGTACCAACCAGTGCCGCTACCCCACCAAGTGATTATCATCTACGCGACGACTAACGGTTACCTCGATGCCGTGCCGGTTGAACGGGTTCAACAGTTCGAAGCTGATTTGCGGACGTTCATGGAAACCAAAGGCCGGAAATTGGTGGCCGCGATCGATCAGACAAAAGAGTTGTCGGATCAGATCGAAACGCAACTTAAGCAGCTGCTCAAGGAATTTGTTTCGACCTTTACCCATGGCGCATAGCAGCTTTGCCGATTCGACCAGCGACCTGGGCCGCCAGCTGACGATCGACGTGGCCGTGCTGTCGCTGACGCTGCCGATGGTGGCGGGCGACGCCTTTTACCAGGTGGTTTTGCCGTTCGTATTCACTGCGTCGGTGGCGCTGGTAGTGCTGTTCGCCGTGCCGATCCGGGACGTGCCGTTCGTGGCCCAGCACGCCACCCACGGGCTGTCGACGCTGCGTGCCGCCATGCTGACGTTTGCGGTCGGCAACCTGTTCGTCACCGGGTACCCGGCCAGCGATTTTTTGAGCTTGCGCTGGACGCTGGCGGCGGCCGCGGCCGTGCTGACGCTGGGTGTCCTGGCGATTGATCTCCGCCGGACGTTTTCTTCGTAGTTATGGCCGGACAGACGCGCGAAATTCGACGACGTATCCGCTCGGTCACCAGTACCCGCAAGGTTACCAAGGCGATGGAACTGGTGGCGTCGGCAAAAATGCGCCGCGCAGTTCAAGCCGTGCTCGCTAGCCGGGCGTACGCCACGCAGGCGTGGGAGCTGGTACTGAACCTGGTTGAACGCACCGATCCAGCGCTACATCCTCTGCTGAGGCCAACTTCCATTCCTGGCAAGCCAGCAGGCAAGCCTCTCGGGGTCGTGGTGATCAGCTCAAATCGAGGGCTGGTCGGGGGTTTTAATGCGCAGCTCGTGCTGGAAGTCCGGCGTCTGCTGGAAAAAAGTATCGGTCAAGCAACTCCGTCGGGAAAAATAATCCTCCACGGAAAGAAGGCTCGGTCGCTGATCACAAAATTTAGGTACGAGGGAGTTGCTGATTTTGAGAAATCGGATTTACTGTCAGGCGTTGAAGAAGTCAGACCACTGGCTAAAGAGGTGATGGGCGGGTTCATCCAGCGACGCTACGAGCGCGTGTACGTGGCCTACACTGATTTCGTCTCGACGCTCGTTCAACGGCCGCGAATAAAGCAGCTTCTTCCGCTGCAGCGCGACGTCGAGCTGGGAGCAATCGGCGCTCAGTCCGAACCGTCAGCTAAGCTGGCGGCGCTCGAGTATCTGTTCGAGCCGAATCCAGACATCGTGCTCGAAGCACTGCTGCCGCGGTTAGTCGAACTGCAGCTCTACCAGGCAGTGCTGGAGTCAAACGCTTCGGAGCATGCCGCCCGGATGGTGGCCATGCGGAATGCTTCGGACGCGGCCGGCGACCTGATCGATGACTTGACACTGACCTACAACCAGGCGCGGCAAGCCAGCATTACCCAGGACCTGTCGGAAATTTCAGCCAGCCGCAGTGCCCTTGAATCGTAATCGTCGTGTAGCGTGCCCATTTATGGGCGCCGATGAATCGGTACGCTACAAAATGATTCACCTATACATATGAAGAAAACGCAAAATGGTCATGTCACCCAAGTGATTGGGCCGGTGGTGGACGTCAAGTTCGAGGGCGAGCTGCCGCCAATTCACACGGCTTTACAGGTGGCGCGAGACAGCGGCGAAACGTTAGTGCTCGAGGTGCAGCAGCACGTTGGCAGCGGGGTGGTCCGGACCGTATCGATGTCCTCGACCGATGGCCTAGCGCGCGGCATGGACGTGGAAAACACCGGCGTGCCGATCAGCGTGCCGGTCGGCGAGGCGACGCTGGGACGAATGTTCAACGTGGTCGGTGCGCCGATCGACGGCCAGCCAGCGCCGAAAGTCAAAGAACGTTACCCGATTCACCGGCCAGCGCCCGAGTTCACGTCGCAGTCGGTCAAAACCGAAGTTCTGGAAACCGGCATCAAGGTGAGTGATTTGATTTGCCCGATCGTCAAAGGCGGCAAGGTCGGCTTGTTCGGCGGCGCGGGCGTGGGCAAGACCGTGGTCATTACCGAGCTGATTCGTAACATTGCGGCTGAGCACGGCGGCATTTCCGTGTTCGCCGGCGTCGGCGAACGGACCCGTGAAGGCAACGACTTGTACCATGAAATGAAGGAATCCGGGGTGCTCAACAAGACGGCCTTGGTTTTTGGTCAGATGAACGAGCCGCCGGGAGCCCGGGCCCGAGTCGGCCTGACCGGCTTAGCTCAAGCCGAATACTTCCGCGATCAAGGCAAAGACGTGCTGCTATTCATCGACAACATTTTCCGGTTTACCCAGGCCGGTTCCGAAGTTTCGGCCTTGCTCGGCCGGATTCCGTCGGCGGTCGGCTACCAACCGACCCTGGCCGAGGAAATGGGGGAGTTGCAGGAACGGATTACCTCGACGACCAAAGGCTCGATCACCTCGATGCAGGCAGTCTACGTACCGGCTGACGATCTGACCGACCCGGCACCGGCCACCACCTTCAGCCACCTCGACTCGACCGTGGTGCTGTCGCGGCAGCTGGCCGAGCTGGGCATCTACCCGGCCGTTGACCCGCTCGACTCGACCTCGACCATCCTCGACCCGCTGATCATCGGACAGGAACACTACGACGTAGCCCGCGGCGTGCAAAAGGTGCTACAGCGTTATAAAGATTTACAGGATATCATTGCCATTCTCGGCGTTGAGGAATTGTCTGACGAAGACAAGCTGACCGTGGCGCGCGCCCGCAAGATCCAGCGGTTTCTGTCGCAGCCGTTCCACGTGGCCGAGGTCTTTACCGGCCGACCGGGCGAGTACGTGCCGCTGCCTGAGACGATTCGTGGGTTCAAGGCAATTTTAGATGGCCAGTTTGACGACGTGCCAGAGCAGGATTTCTACCTGAAAGGCGGGATGAAGGGGATTAGGGGATAGG
>JACQKI010000014.1 GCA_016204645.1 Candidatus Kerfeldbacteria bacterium | reverse complement strand
GAGGGCGTCAACCCAATTGGCTTGAAGTATCCGAAAACGCCATGGGGTAAACACGCGCTCGGCGTCAAGACGCGACGCAAGCACCGGCGCTCTGATTATTTAATCATCCGTCACCGTCAGTAACCATATGTCACGCAGCCTGAAAAAAGGTCCGTTCACTGATCCGAAGCTGCTCAAGAAAGTGGATCGGCTGAGAGCTGGCGACCGAACCGTAATCAAGACTTGGTCGCGCGACTCGGTCATCACACCGGAAATGGTTGGCTTTACGATCGGCGTTCATAACGGCCGTGTCCACACGCCGGTTTATGTAGTGGAAAATATGGTCGGCCATCGGTTGGGCGAGTTTGCGCCGACGCGAAAGTTCGTCCGGCACGGCGGACGAATCCAGAAAGAGGCTGAAGCCGCCGCCGCAGCCGCCGCGGCGGCTACTCCGGTCGCGCCAGCCGCGGCTAAGCCGGCGGAGGGCGCGAAGTAGCTATGGACGTCGTGGCTAAACTTCGTTTCCTCCGAATCGCCCCGCGTAAGGTCCGCTTAGTCTTGGGCTTGATTCGCGGAAAAAACGTGACTGAAGCCGAGGTCCAGCTCGAGCACCTGCCGAAAGCCTCTAGCCGTCCGCTGCTGAAGTTGCTGAAGTCGGCTGAAGCCAATGCCGAGCACAATTTCAAACTTGATCCGAAAACGTTGTACGTCAAGCAAGCGTTCGCCAACGAAGGCCCGAAGCTCAAACGCTTTCAACCTCGGGCCATGGGTCGGGCCACCCCGGTCCTCAAGCGCCTGTCGCACGTCACGGTCGTACTCGCCCCCCGATCCGGCCAGACCGCGCGGCCGAAGTCGGTGGCTGAAGCCAAGCCAACCAAGCTGTCGCGTCGCCAGGTGAAGGGTGCCCCGGCCGAACCGAAAGTCCGGTCAAAGACGCCGCGTCGGGCGCCGACCGTAACCGCCGCGGCTAAGCCGAGCATCAGCCATCCAGGCGAGAAAGCCAAGGTCTAAGTATGGGACAGAAGGTACATCCGAAAGTGTTCCGGCTGGGCGTGATCGACACCTGGAACTCCAAGTGGTTCGCCCGGCAGAGCCAGAAGTACAGCGCCCTGCTGCGTGAAGACGTGGAGATCCGCAGCTTTCTCAACCGCAAGTTGAGCGAAGCCGGGTTGGCCAGCGTCGACATCGAACGCACGCCGGCGGGCGTGGCCGTCACCATCAACACTTCGCGTCCGGGAGTGGTGATTGGCCGCGGCGGCACCGGCGTCGAGCAGCTGAAAAAGGAACTGACTCGACTGATCGGCCGCGGTCGGCGGAAGGTTGACGTTAAAGTCAACGTCCAGGAGATCGCCAACCCCGAGCAGAATGCTCAGGTCGTCATGCGCAACGTCATCGATCAAATTCAGAAGCGACTGCCGTTCCGTCGGGTGATGAAGCACACGGTTGACCAGGTGATGCGCTCGGGAGCGTTGGGCGCCAAGATCATCTTGGCCGGCCGTCTGAACGGCGCGGAGATCGCGCGGACCGAAAAGCTGTCAACCGGAAAAATTCCGCTCCAGACGCTGCGGGCCAACGTCGAGTACGCCCGCGGCGCGGCCCGGACGACCTACGGCGCCATCGGTATCAAGGTCTGGATCTACCGGGGAGAAGTATTTGCCGCTAAACGCCGTGAGCCGCGAACCTAACTACCATGCTGCTCCCTAAGAAAGTCAAGCATCGCAAGCACCACCGCGGCGTCATCCGCGGTCGCGCCAGCCGTAAAACTGAACTCAGCTTCGGGTCGTTTGGACTACGATCGCTGGAAGCTTCGTGGCTGACCGCTCGCCAGCTGGAAGCGGCGCGCCGGGCCATGACTCGTTTTGTCCAGCGCGGTGGCAAGATTTGGATTCGTATTTTTCCCGATAAGCCCGTGACGTTCAAAGGTTTGGAAGTCGGCATGGGCGGCGGCAAAGGGTCGGTCGATCACTTCGTGGCCGTGGTCAAGCCGGGTATGGTGCTGTTCGAAATGGACGGCGTGGCGCCCGAGGTTGCCCGCCAAGCCTTGCGCTTAGCCGCCTACAAGCTGCCGGTCAAGACTCGGGTTGTGGCCAAGGAGGCGAGCGTCTGATGCCGAAGCGACGCGACGCCATCAACGAACTGCGCGCGTACGGGTTGCCTGAACTGGAGAAGCAGCTGGCCGCCGCGCGCGAAGACCTACGCGACCTGCGCTTCCGCGTGGCCGCCAACCAGCACAAGGACGTCCGAGCCATCCGCGAGCTGCGCACCCGGGTCGCTCGGTTGCTGACCCTGATCCAAACTCGCCGTTCATCGCCTCAATCCTAACCCATGGCAACCATCCCTTCCCACCGACGTCGCTTGATTGGTACGGTCGTGTCCGATCGTCAGACGAAAACCGTGGTGGTTCGAGTCGAGCGGACCGTCACCCACCCCCGCTACCACAAGCAGTACCGCGTCAGCACTAAACTGAAAGCCCACGACGAGCAGCGTCAGTACCACGTCGGCGATCGGGTGGTGATAGAAGAAACGCGTCCGCTATCGCGCCAGAAGCGCTGGCGGGTGGTTGAACGCCGGGGAGCGAAGCAGGAGTCCGCATGATCCCGTTAGAGCGACGATTATCAACTGGCGTAAAGGTTATGAACTCAATAACATCACCAATTAAGGCTCTAACGGGATGATTCAACCGCGCACCATCCTGAATTTGGCAGATAATTCCGGCGCTCGGAAAGCGATGTGCATTAAGGTTTTAGGGGGCTACCGCAAGCGCTACGCGCGGTTGGGTGACGTGATTACGGTCAGCATCAAGGAAGCGGTGCCGCGCGGGGCCGTTAAAAAAGGCGAGGTGGCTCACGCCGTCATCGTCCGGCAACGGAAGGAGTTTCAACGTCCCGACGGCACGGCCGTACGGTTTGACGAAAACGCCTGCGTGCTCGTGGATCGTAAGTCGAAAGAGCCGCGGGCAACGCGGATTTTCGGTCCGATCGCCCGCGAACTGAAGCTCCGCGGCTTTACAAAAATTATTTCTTTGGCTCCCGAGGTCGTATGATATCGAGCCGCATTAAAAAAGGGGATCTGGTGCAGATCGTGACCGGCAAAGACCGCGGCAAGCGCGGGAAGGTCTTGCAGGTGCTGCCCCAGTACGAACGTATTGTGGTCGAAAACCTGAACCTGATGACTAAGAACGTTCGGGCTCGGCGCGAGCGCGAAAAAGGCCAGCGGATCCAGTTCGCCGGTCCGGTCCACTACTCGAACGTCCAGCTGGTCTGCGGCCGATGCGGTAAATTGACTCGACCCGGGATTAAGCTGCTGAGCGGAAAAAAAGTCCGCATCTGCGCAAAGTGCCACGAAACGTTATGAGCAAAACGGTTGCATCATTTTCCGAGCGCTACGCAGCGGCCGTCCCCAAGCTGCAGCAGCAGTTCGGGTACGCTAACCGGCACGCCGTCCCGCGGATCACCAAAGCCGTCCTCAACGTCGGCGTCGGTCGCGCCGCTCGCGACCAAAAGGAACTGGAGACGGTGGTCAAAACGCTGGAGCGGATTACCGGCCAGAAGCCGGTCATGACCACGGCGCGCAAATCGATCGCGTCCTTCAAGCTTCGGCAAGGCATGCCGATCGGCGCGATGGTGACGCTGCGCGGCAAGCGGTTGCACCACTTCCTGGATAAGCTGATTCACGTCACACTGCCCCGAGTCCGGGACTTCCAAGGTCTCAACCCCACGTCTTTCGATCGCCGCGGCGTGTACACCATCGGCCTGAAAGAGCACTTGGTGTTTCCGGAAATCGCCAGCGACAACATCGATAAAATCCACGGCTTGGGTATCACCGTCGTGACTACGGCCTCGACGCCGGCCGAGGGACTAGCCTTGCTGCGGGCGCTGGGGTTTCCAATCCAAACCACACCTACGTAACCGCTATGGCCACTTCAGCCCAAATCGCAAAGTCGCTGCGCCGACCGAAGTACCCGACCAGGGTGGTACGGCGCTGCTGGCGCTGCGGGCGTAGCCGAGGGTTCATCCGGAAGTTTCAGCTCTGCCGCATCTGCTTCCGCGAGCTGGTCAACCGCGGCGACGTCCCAGGCGTCCGTAAATCGAGCTGGTAATGTACTAACCTGACTATGCTGCTTTCCACCGATCCCATCGCCGACATGCTCAGCCGCCTCCGCAACGCAGTGGCGGTGCGCAGCCGCAGTGCGACTGTGCCGTACTCAAAATCCAAGCTGGCGCTAGCCGAGGTCCTGGTTCAGGCCGGCTGGATTGAGGGAGTAACCGCGCACGGCTCGCCGCCGCGAACCATCGTCATCAACCTCAAGTACGATCCGCAGGGTCGCAGCGTCATCAGCTCGATCCGGCGGATCAGCCGCCCCGGCCGCCGGGTCTACGTCGGTCACCTCAACCTACCGATCGTGTCGAACAATTTCGGTGTGGCGGTGATCTCGACCCCGCAAGGGATGATGACCAACCGACAAGCCCGTCGTCAGAAACTCGGCGGCGAAGTAATGTGCGAGGTTTCCTAAGTATGTCCCGCATCGGAAAATTACCAATTCGTATTCCAGCCGGCGTGACGGTCGACGTGGCCGATGGCCGCTGCGTGGTGAAGGGCCCGAAGGGCGAACTGACCTTGCTGCTGCACCAGCGCGTCCAGGTCGACGTTCAAGACGGCTCGATCGCCGTTTCCGTCGCTAATCCCGATGAAAAGCGCGATCGGGCGCTGTGGGGCGTCTTCCGGGTACTGGTGGCCAACTGCATCGAGGGCGTCGAAAAAGGTTTTCAGAAGCAGCTCGAGATCCGCGGCGTCGGTTACCGGGCCGCGGTCGAAGGCCAAGCCTTGGTCTTGAACCTGGGCCTGTCGCACCCGGTTACGTTCGCCCTGCCGCAGGACATTTCGGCCACGGTCGAGAAAAATGTAATTACCGTCAGCGGCATCGACAAGCAGCTGGTCGGCGAAACGGCGGCTAAAATCCGGAAGCTGCGGCCGCCCGAGCCCTATAAAGGAAAGGGCATTCGCTACGTCGGCGAGCACGTTCGACAGAAAGCAGGTAAAGTAGTAAAGTCAGTCGGAACCAAGTAGCATGTTGACGCACGCATCTCGTTCAGATCGGCGGCGGCATCGCCATTCCCGCCTGCGGACGCGGATTCGCGGTACGGCCAATCGACCACGCCTGGTTGTCTTCCGCAGCCTCAAGCACATCAGCGCCCAGGTGGTTGACGACGTGGCTGGCGTGACCCTGGTGGCGGTATCTGATCATGACGTCAAGCATGCCAAAGGCGCTACGGTCGACGTAGCCCGTCAGGTCGGTCAGCTGCTCGGCCAGCAGGCCAAAGAAAAGGGGATCGAGGCAATGGTATTTGACCGCGGCGGTCACGCCTTTCACGGCCAAGTCAGGGCGCTGGCCGAGGGCGCCCGGGCCGCCGGAATAGCAATCTAACTATCTATGGCAAATTTTCCACAACGTCGCGCCGGCGGACGTCGCCGCAGCGATCGAGGCCCGCGCGAGGACAAGGAGTTTCAACAGAAGATTATTGACATCCGCCGCGTAACGCGAGTGGTGGCTGGCGGCAAGCGGATGCGTTTCCGGGCGACGGTCGCTTTAGGCGACGGTAAGGGTCGAGTCGGCATCGGCATCGGCAAGGGACAGGACGTGACCGGGGCCGTCAGCAAAGGGTCGACCATCGCGCGTAAGCACCTGCTGACGGTGCCGATCGTCAACGGCACGATTCCGCATGAAGTCCGGATAAAATTCGGGGCAGCCAAGATTTTGTTCAAGCCGGCGCCGCAGGGCAGCGGCGTTATCGCCGGCGGTCCGATCCGTTCAATCTTGGAATTGGCCGGGATCCGCAACATCGTCGCCAAGATGCTCGGAACGTCGAACAAAGTCAATAACGTTTACGCCGCCATGGCCGCGCTCGGATCCCTCCAGACGCGAGAAGACCTGAAGCGGAAATTGAAAGCTTGACCATGTCCTTGACTCTGCATCAACTAACTCCGAACCGCGGCAGCCGCACCCGGCGGCGCCGGGTCGGGCGCGGCAACGCTTCGCGCGGCACGTACAGCGGACGTGGGATGAAAGGACAGCGCTCCCGCACCGGCGGCAAACGCGGCCTGATTCGTCGGAGCTTGCGGGCGCTGCTCGAACGCGTCCCGAAGCAGCGCGGTTTTGTCAGCCGTCACGCAAAGTTTGCCGTCATCAACCTTGATGATCTGGATCGATCGTTTGCCGCCAGCGATGTGGTGACGCCAGTCAAGCTGCAAGAAAAAAATCTGATTCGAAGCGCCTACTCGGGAGTCAAGTTGCTCGGCCTCGGATCACTGCGGAAACAGTTGACCGTTCATGTGCACGCCTGTTCCGGCACGGCCAAAACCGCGGTTGAAGCGGCCGGCGGGCGGGTGGTCATGCTGCCCCTCCGAACGGGCTTGTCTGAGCAGCGTCAAGCGGACCAGGGAGGGCGAACCAGTGCTTGAGAGGCTCGGTCAAATATGGCGGGTGCGGGACCTCCGCAGCAAGATACTCTTCGTCCTGACGATGCTGGTTGTATTCCGGGTGATCGCCCACCTGCCGATTCCGGGCGTCGACACCGAAGCTCTACGCAGGTTTTTCTCATCCAATCAGCTGCTCGGGCTGCTCAACATTTTCTCCGGCGGCGGCTTGGAGAACTTTTCGATCGTGATGCTCGGCGTCGGTCCGTACATTACCGCCTCGATCATTTTCCAGCTGCTGACCATGATTATTCCGGCCCTTGAGCGGTTGTCCAAGGAAGGCGAGCAGGGCTACCGGAAAATTAATCAGTGGACCAGGTTGCTGACCGTGCCGCTGGCCGCCCTGCAGGCCTTTAGCACCATTACCCTGCTGCGGCAGCAAGGCGGCGGCATCATTCCGTCGATGTCGCTGTTTGAACTGACGACCGCGACCGTGGCCATTACCGGCGGGACTATGTTCCTGATGTGGATCGGCGAACTGATCAGCGAAAAGAAAATCGGCAACGGCATCTCGCTCCTGATATTTGCCGGCATCGTGGCCCAGCTGCCGGTTAGCCTGCAGCGAACCTTGGCCACGTTCGATCCGAATAAAATCTTCACCTATGCCGTGATCGCCGCACTGGGTTTGGTCACGGTCGCCGGGATTGTCTTCATTACCGAAGCGCAACGAAACATTCCGGTCTCCTACGCCCGCCGCATTCGCGGCAACCGGGTGTTCGGCGGCGTCGATACGCACCTGCCGCTACGAGTTAATCAGGCCGGCGTGATTCCCATTATTTTTGCCGTGTCGTTGGTTGTGTTTCCGCCGCTGATCGCTCAATTTTTTTCTAACTCGCCGATTGGCTGGTTAGCCGCCGCCTCGCGCGGGACCACCACCCTGTTTCAGAACCAACTGTTCTACGCCCTGATCTACTTCGCCTTGGTCTTCGCTTTTACCTACTTTTATACGTCGGTCGTCTTTCATCCCCATCAGATTGCCGAAAATCTGCAGAAGCAGGGCGGCTTCGTGCCCGGCATTCGGCCTGGTCAGCACACGGCCCAGTACCTGAGCTACGTTTCCAACCGGATCATGCTGGCCGGTGCCCTGTTCCTCGGTACGATTGCGGTCTTGCCGAACATTTTGCAATCAACCACACAGATTACGACGCTGGTGGTCGGCGGCACGAGTTTGCTGATCGTGGTGGCGGTGGTGATTGAAACGGTCAAGCAGATCGACGCCCAGCTGGTGATGCGGGACTACGAAGGATTTTAGAAAACTCGGCGAGGCAACCTACGGTTTCCTCGTCCGATACCACTCCTTCCCTCTATGGTGTCGCGCCTCCTCGCTCGGCTAGGGTCCCGTCCTTCGGACACCCTGATCCTCGCTTGTTCGGCGCGACAAGTCTTTTGCATAGGTGCGTGGTAGAATGTAGGCAACCGTCATGAACAACCGTCGCAGAGTGAAAACAAGAATACCTACGTCTACTCGGATTGTCTTGCTCGGGCCGCAAGGTTCAGGCAAAGGCACGCAAGCCAAGCTGCTGGCGCGGCGCTTGCGGTTGCCGCACGTTTCCAGCGGCGACATGTTTCGGGAGCACATTAAACACCGGACTAAGCTGGGCCGGCAAGTCACCAAGCGGCTGGATGCCGGCCGGTTGGTGTCGGATCGATTGACCATGCGGATGATGGCCGAGCGCCTACGTCGTCCTGACTGTCGGCGCGGCTTTATTCTGGACGGCGTGCCGCGGACGCTCGGGCAGGCGCAAGCATTAGCTCGGATTGCCAGGCCGACGGTGGTCCTGGCGCTGGACCTGAGCGAGGTCGAAGCCGTACGCCGGTTGAGCGGCCGGCGGATGGCACCGGATGGCACCATTTACCATTTGCGGTATAACCCGCCGCCGAAGCGTCTGCGCGGTCAGTTGATGATGCGGGATGACGACCGTCCAGCGGCTGTCCGGCGGCGGCTGTCAGAGTACCGTCGTAAGACCCGTCCGCTGCTGCGCTATTACCGGCGAGCCGGGGTGCTGGCGGAAATCGACGCCCGACCGGCGATCAAACGCGTATTTCAGGATCTACTGCGTGTTGTCAGAAAACCAACTCGGGTGCGGCGGTGACGGTGGCGGCGCTGACCGAGCCTGAAATCAAGGCGATTCGACACAGCGGGGAAATACTGGCTCAAGCCATGCATGACGTGGTGGACGCTGTCCGGCGCGGCGTGGTGGTCACGCTTGAACTCGACGCGATTGCCGAGCAGGCCATCCGGCAGCGGCAGGGAAAACCGGCCTTTAAGGGGTACCGCGGATATCCCCGGGCGCTGTGCGTTTCCATCAATGATGAAGTCGTTCACGGCATACCTCAGAAAAACAAGCAGATTAAGCTGGGCGATACGGTCGGCTTAGATTTAGGCGTGGTCTACGACGGGATGTACACCGACATGGCCACCACCATTGCGGTTGCCGGCTCGGCTGAACAGCGGCGGCTCTTGGCCGTAACGCGAGCCGCCTTGCAAGCTGGTCTGCGGCAAGTTCGCGTCGGAGCTTTCACCGGAGACATCGGCGCGGCCGTGCAGCAGCAGGTCGAGTCGCAGAGGTACAACGTCGTTCGCGACTTGGTCGGCCACGGCGTCGGTCGAGGCATCCACGAAGAACCGTCAATTCCCAATTTCGGTAAACCAGGTACCGGCAGCCAGCTGCAGGCGGGAACGGCCATTGCGGTCGAGCCGATGGTGACCGCCGGCGGATTCGCGGTCACGATTGACGACGACGGCTGGACAGTGCGCACGGCTGATGGTAGCCTGGCTGCGCATGAGGAGCGAACCGTGCTGGTAACGGCCACCGGGTATGAACTCCTAACCAAACCGCTATGGGCAGAGTCTTAGGTCTCGATTACGGCGAGAAACGAGTGGGCGTGGCCATCAGCGATGAAGATCAAGAGCACGTCTTCACGCGTCCGATCATCTTGAACCGCGGTAAGCGCGACTTGTTTCGCGAGCTTGGTCAACTGGTTGAGCAAGAGGGGGTTGAACGGATCGTGGTCGGATTGCCGCTGACGCTGCGCGGCGAGCGCGGCCAGCAGGCCACGTCCATTCAATCGGTCATGTGCGAATTGGAAGAGGCGCTGACTATCCCGGTTGACTTTGAAGATGAGCGTTTGACCAGCGCGTACGCCGCGCGGTTTCCCGAGTCGTCGGCTGGTGCCGACAGCATTGCGGCCGCGGCGATACTCGAGTCCTACTTAGAGCGCCAGCGGAGGCCGACGGCATGACAGCGGCCTGGTACTTCTTGATGGCGGCCGGACTATCGCTGCTGGTGGCGCTGGCAGTCCGGCGGATGGCGGGACGGCTCGGCGCGGTTGATCGACCGGACGATGATCCGAATCGGAAAGTCCACCGGCGGCCAGTTCCGCTGCTCGGCGGGACTGCGATATTTGTGGGATTTTTTGGATTGGTAGCCTGGCTGGGCCAGCAGCCGGGAACGGTCACCGGCAGCTTCATTCTGCCCAAGCACCTGTGGGGAATCTTTATCGGGGCGAGCTGCTTGATGATCGGCGGCTACCTCGACGATCGCTTCCGTCTGTCACCGCGGCGGCAAATCATTTTCCCGATCGTGGCGACGCTGGTGGTGATTGCCAGCGGCATCGGCGTCAAGTTCATAACCAACCCGTTGGGCGGAGTGATCCGGTTGGACGCTATTAATTTTCCGGTCCTGACGTGGGATGGTATCACCTACCACCTGACGCTGTGGGCTGACTTGTTTTCGTTCGCCTGGCTGATGGGCATGATGTACACCACCAAGTTTCTCGACGGGCTCGACGGCTTGGTCGCTGGCATTACGACCATCGGCAGCGTGATTGTGTTCCTGCTGTCGATGCGGCCGCCGGTGCTGCAGCCCGAAACGGCCAACTTGGCAATTATCTTGGCCGGGGCAGCGGCTGGATTTCTGATTTTGAACTGGCACCCGGCCCGATTGTTCTTGGGCGAAGGCGGGTCGCTGCTGACTGGATTCCTACTCGGGTCGTTAGCGATCATCGCTGGCGGAAAAATCGCGACCGCCCTGTTGATTATGGGTATTCCAATCCTCGATGTTGTTTGGGTGATTATCCGTCGGGCCGTGATCGAGCATCGTTCTCCATTCTACTCGGCCGATAAAAAGCATTTGCATTTTCGGCTGCTCGACGTCGGATTTTCGCATCGGGGAGCAGTGCTGTTTCTCTACACCTTGACCGTGGTCTTCGGGGCTACGACCCTGGTCTTCCGGGGCGCGGCCAAGCTCTACGCGCTCGCCGCCCTCAGCCTGGTGATGGTTGGTTTGGCTACGGCCTTAGTCATCAAAGCTGGTCGCCGACGGGCCGCGGGAGCGACGTGAAACGGCAAGCCTTATTCTTGCTGCTGGTGGCCGTCGTGATCGGCGTTTCGCTGTACGGCTTTAGCGGCGGCGAAGGCGAATCCTTTTTCAGTCGGCTGATCCGCGGCACGGTCGAGCGCCGACCGCAGCTGGCCCGGGTGGAGCTCGGGGCCGTCCAGGTGGAAGCCGAGGTCGCGGCTACGCCCAGCGCGCGCAGCCAGGGGTTGTCCGGCCGTGATTCGCTGGCCGCCGACGCCGGGATGCTGTTCATTTTTGAGCAGCCGGGACCGCACGCTTTCTGGATGCAGGGCATGCGCTTTCCAATTGACATCATCTGGATCAACGACGGCACGGTGGTCGACGTGGCCCTCGAGGTGCCCGTGCCGGACGGCCTGCCGCCGCTGTACACGCCGAACCAGTTTGCCACGCAGGTACTCGAAGTCAACGCCGGCTGGGTGGCGGCCAACCACGTCACCATCGGTTCGCCGGTGACCATCGACTTTGACGGTTTTTCTCCGTCGTGATAGGCTGACGGCCTAACGTTGATCGACACGCGATGTTTGCAATCGTGACCATTAGCGGCAAACAGCACCTGGTGGCTCAAGGCCAGCGGTTGCAGGTTGACGCCCTGCCCGCGGCGGCCGGCAGTTCAGTTCGGTTTGATTCAGTCTTGCTCACGGTCGACGGCGATCGCATCCACGTCGGACAACCGCACGTCACCGGCGCGGCCGTGGAAGCCAAGGTGCTGCGCCAGTTCCGCGGCGACAAAGTTACCGTCTTGAAGTACAAACCAAAAGTTCGGTACCGTAAAAAGTTCGGACACCGGCAGTACCGGACCGAGCTGGAAATTATCAAAATCACGGCCTAGCACGGACGTACGTCCGCGCGGGTGCGGGGTTTAATACTTAAAGATTCTGCCGGCCGCGCAAGGCATTCGCCACGGTCACTTCGTCGGCGTACTCGAGCGTCGAACCCATCGGCAGGCCGCGTCCCAGGCGGCTGACTTTGACGTGCAGCGGTGCTAAGACTTTTTTTAGGTGCAGGGCCGTGGTCTCGCCTTCCATGTCGGGGTTGGTGGCAATGATGACTTCGCGGACTTTGTCGGCCCGCACCCGCTCCAGCAGCGAAGTCAGGTTGAGCTGATCAGGCGTCACGCCTTCGAGCGGGTTGAGGACGCCGCCGAGCACATGGTACCGGCCTCTGAATTCGCCGCTGCGCTCAATCACGGTCACGTCCGGCGTTTCAGCCACCACGCAGATGATCGTCCGATCGCGGTTTGAATCGCGGTCAAACCGGCAGGGCGAAGCGTCGTCGACCAGGCCGCAGACTTGGCAGCGGGTGACGTGCTGCGGCAGCTCGGCAATCTGCTGGCCGAGGGAGGTCAACTCAGCCGGCGGTTGCCGGAGCAAATGGAACACGAAACGCTGGGCCGACTTGTCGCCGACGCCGGGGAACTTCCGAAAAAACTCAATCAATTTTTGGAGGGCGGGCGGAAACGCAGCCATGGCCTAGCCGAGTCCTGACGGCAGGTTGAGTCCCGGCGTTTGTTTGAGGATTTTGGCGGCTTCGATTTGCGATTTGCGGATGGCGCTGTTAATCGCTTCGGCCAGGTGTTTTTGCAGTTCGTCGCGCTTCTCCGTGCGCAGGTGGTCGGGGTCGATCTCAATACCCATCACCTGCTGGTTGCCGTCCATGACCACCTGGACTTTACCGTGGTCAGCGTCAGCGTGCACCACCACGTCCTTCAAGACGTTCTGCACCTGCTTGGCCTGATGGCGGAGGTCTTTGAACTGTTTGAGTTTGCTGAACATAAAGTCTGGTTGAATGATGCTGCCGCGGTAGTATACCATGCCGGTCGAGGTTTGTGGCCGGCAGTGGTATGCTGGGAGCATGGAGTACGATTTGGGAGTTCACCTGGCTGTGCCGCCCAGCATCACCCGTCGAATCTTGAGCTTGCGGAAAGACGCGCTGTTTGTCCGCGATCAATCGGCCGATGCTTCCTTCCACGTGACGCTGTACCTGTGCCGATTCTCTCGCCCGGCCTACGATCAGCTCTTGGCCGAGCTTCGCTTGGTCAGAATTCGTCCGATAGTCGTGGCGCTCGATCGAGTCGAGGTGACTCTCGACCAAGGTCGACGGCGGTTCGTGTCGTTCCGTGTCCGTCGCACGCAGTCGCTGGTGGCCGCGCACCGGCGTATTCTGCAGATCGGCAATCGCCTGCGCCTCGGTCAGATCCGAGAAAAAGACATCGTTCGGATTCGCTCCGGGCAATACTCGCGCCGGGAGCGTGAGCAGACGGTGCGATTCGGTTACCGTGGCGCCGGTCCCGGATTTTCTCCGCACGTCACGATTTCTGAGGGGGAGTATTTGGCCAGCCCGTTGCGGAAGCTGATGCACGCCGCCCGCCAGGTGGAAGGGAGTGCGTGGACCGCCAAGACGATGGTCGTCGGTTTGTACCGGTACAGCAACACTTCGGACCGTTACGTCGGCCGGTTTCAGGAGCACCGGATTCGACTCAGCTGACGAGCCTTAGAACGGCGGCGCTTCCATGCGCTTTTCCAGCGTCCGGAAACTGGTCTTAGCTTCGTCAAAGAAAACCTGGACCTGGCCGGTCGGGCCGTTGCGGTGCTTGGCAATAATCAGGTCGGCAATGTGCTTGCGCGGGGTGTCCGGCTTGTGCATTTCTTCGCGGTAGATGAACAGCACCACGTCGGCGTCCTGCTCAATCGAACCGGACTCGCGCAGGTCAGACAGCTTGGGAATCGGCGGGTTGCGCATTTCCGTGGCCCGGGACAGCTGCGACAAGGCCAGCACCGGCACGTTCAGCTCTTTGGCCAGGCCTTTCAAGCCGCGGGTGATCTCGGCGATTTGCAGCACCCGGTTCTCGGCATCGGCGCTGCCCTCCATCAGCTGCAGGTAGTCGACGATGATCAGGCCCAGGCCGTGCTCGGATTGCAGGCGTCGGGCTTTGGTGCGCATTTCCAGGACGGTGGCAATGGCCGAGTCGTCGACGAACAGCGGCGCTTCGGACAAGACCCCCATGGCATGCCCGATCCGGCTGAAGTCTTCGTCTTCGGACAGCTTGCCGGTCCGCATTTTCCAGAGATCGACCTGGGCTTCGGAGCACAGCAAGCGGTCGACCAGCTGTTCCTTCGACATTTCCAGCGAGAAAATGCCGACCGGCGCTTTTTCGCGAATGGCCACCATCCGGGCAATGTCCAACGCCAAGGACGTTTTTCCGATTGACGGCCGGGCCGCCAGGATGATCAGGTCGCCGCGCTGCAGGCCGGCCAGGATGTTGTCGAGATCGGACAGGCCGGTTGATAAGCCGCGCAACTTGCCTGATTCGCGGTGTAATTCGTCAATCCGGTCAAAGGCCTCGGTCAAGACCGTCTTTAAAGGGATGAATTGGTGGCGCAGGTACTTCTGCGAGACGCCGAAGACGGCCTGCTCAGCCCGGTCGAGCAGCTTTTCGACGTCCTCGGTTTCCTGGTAGCCCATCTCCATGATTTCCGAGGCGGCCGAAATCAGACGACGGAGCGTGGCTTTGTGCTGGACGATCCGGGCGTAGGTGACGATGCTCGATGAAGAGGGGACGCTGGTGGTCAGGGCGGCCAGGTAGCTGCGTCCGCCGATGGTTTCCAGCTGGCCGGCCGACTGCAACGCATTGGTCAGCGACAGGACGTCAATCGGCTCGCGCTTTTCGTACAGCCCGAGCATGGCCTCGAAAATGATACGGTGGGCGTCTTTGTAGTAGTCGGTCGGCCGGACCACGTCGGCTACGCGGACGATGGCTTCCTTGTCGATCAACAGCGAACCCAGGACCGACTGTTCGGCTTCTAAGTTTTGCGGCGGCAGCTTGGCAGTGGTATCAGTGGCCATGACGCACCTTATTGTACGGTGGCCGGACTACTGCAGCAAGCGCACTCACGCACAGGTTTTTCCCCGCGGCTTTCCACAGGCCTTGAAGCCCAAGCTCGATCGGCGTAGACTACTGGCCATGCCGAGCCTGAGCGTGCCCAGCCAGTTTGCCGTCATTGACGTGGAAACCACCGGTTTCAAGCCGGAAGAAGGCCACGTCATCGTTGAGTTGGCCGCGCAGAAGATTCAGGGGCAGACCGTGGTCGAGCAGTACCAGGCGCTCGTCCAGACCGACCGGCCGCTCGGCCCGGACAACGTGCTGTTCAACGGCATCAGCGCTGATATGCTGGCAGCCGAAGGCCAGCTTGGCCAAGACGTCTTCCCGGCCTTTCAGGCCTTTCTCGGTCCGGCCGTCTTGATCGGCCACAATATTCCGTTTGACCTGGCCTTTCTGAATAGGCACTTCAGCCTGCTGGGCTTGCCAGCGCTGACTAACAGCGTCCTCGACACGTTGCTGCTGTCGCGAAAGTACCTGATCTTGCCGAGTTACTCGCTGGAATCAGTCGCCCGGTACTTGCACGTGCCGCAGCCTGCGGCCCACCGGGCTTTAGCCGACGTCGAAACCACCCGCCAGGTGTTTCTGAAACTTGTTGAGCGGGCGTTGAAGGTTGGACGGTAAGATTGGTGAGCCCGGATGGATTCGCCGAGTCATACGACTCGGCGTCAGGTCGTATGACCTGACGAACCATCAACCCTCTGCTTAACCCCGTACCATGCGTCGTTCTGCTCCGCAGGTACGGGGCAAAGAAGGCAGTGGAAATT